>DASVQQ010000033.1 GCA_036389035.1 Jatrophihabitans sp. | reverse complement strand
GTCCGGCTGGCGCCGTTGCGCACGTTCGTGCTGTGGGTGGGAGCGCCGATCTTCCTGGCCACCGCCGGCCTGCGGATGGACCTGGCCTCGCTGGCCCAACCAGGCGTGGCCCTCTCAGCGCTGGTGGTGCTGAGCGTGGCCATCATCGGCAAGTTCGCCGGCGCCTACCTCGGCGCGCGGCTGTCCCGGATGACCGCCCGCGAAGGATTCGCCCTCGGCGCCGGCATGAACGCCCGCGGCGTGGTCGAGATCGTCGTCGCCATGGCCGGATTACGCCTGGGCGTCATCTCCACCTCCACCTACACCATCATCGTCCTGGTCGCCGTGGTGACGTCGCTGATGGCTCCACCGCTGCTCCGATGGGCGATGGCCGGCGTCGACCACACCGCGCAGGAACGCATCCGCGGGCTCGAACACGACCGTTGGGCCGGCGCCACCCAACCGGCTGCCACCGCTGCCGACGACTGACACCAGCCCCACCAATAAGACAAGCGGGTATCCACCCACCCTCACCAGCTCTCTCCGAACGGGGAGCCCTTTTCTGATACGCCAAACGTGCCCGACGGGCTCCGAATGGGCGCGGCGATCTCGCACCACGTCGAGGCATCTCAGTGGACCTGCTCGGTAGGAAGCGCGCACGTTGGCTCCGAGTGCCTCGAAGGGTAGCCCGTATTTCGGCGACCCCCGGATCGCGGTGGCTACGCGATTTCTACGAAACTGCTGACCAGATCCCGCCCGATCCGCATCATCAGCGGAAAACCCATGGCTGCGAGATTTCCGTCCGATCGACCAACGCACGCCGACCTGCTCGGGTAACGCACCTCTTGCCGGATAGCGAAATCACCTTTTCCGCACGCTGAACGATCGCTCCGGTGTAACGGTCTATGCAGTCGGCGGCGAACTATTGGCGGGCAAGGCCAGAGAAAATCACACGCAAACCCAAGGCCATCCTTGCTATGGCGCTTGTGCGCACTCCCACACATAACTCCTTCAGGTCAACCGCAGCTATGGGGAACTATGGATACTCAGCGATATGAAGTAGCGATTCTCGGTTCAGGACTCGGCGGCTCGATGCTCGCATGCATCCTTGCCCGACAAGGGGTCTCGACTCTCTTACTTGAGGGAGGGACTCACCCAAGATTCGCTATCGGCGAATCACTGATACCGGAGACCGGCCTGCGACTGCGTATCGTCGCCGAGAAGTACGGCGTCCCGGAGATCGGTTGGGTCGGCTCGTTCCACAAACTCCGCAAACATGTGAGCAGCAATTGCGGCGTGAAACGCTCCTTCGGCTTCATGTATCACCGCGCCGGCGAGGAGAATCGGCCTGAGGAAATCAACCAGTTCGGCACTCTGGCACCGCCCGTGGGCCCCGACTCGCACTTGTTCCGTCAGGACATCGACGCCTACTTCGCGGCACTCGCAGTCGAGTACGGGGCGACCTTCCACGCCCAGACACGTATCTCCGAGATCGACTTCGGCGACGACGAAGTCGAGCTGCGTGCGGAGTCCGGCGTCACCTACCGTGCGAAACTCCTGATCGACGCCTCAGGCATGCGGTCCATGGTCTCGGACCAGCTCGGCATGCGCGATGAGGTGCCGCGCTTCCGCACCGACACGCGCGCGATCTACACCCACATGATGGGCGTCAGAAGCACTGATCTCTTGCTGGACCCCGAGGCCAGGCGCGCGTTGTCCACTCCGCTCGGCCAGTCAACGATGCACCACGTCTTCGACGGCGGCTGGATGTGGATCATCCCGTTCTCCAACCACCGTGATGCCACCAACCCGTTGACGAGCGTCGGGCTGATGCTCGACCGGCGCAAGCACCCCAACCCATCCGGGACGCCGGATGAGGAGTTCCGCCGGATCATCTCCGCCTATCCAACCATCGAAAGGCACTTCGCCGACGCGAATGCCGCACGGCCTTGGACCAGGTCGGGTCGTATCCAGTACTCCTCGCCGCACCTGATCAAGCCCCGCCTGATCCAACTCCCTCACGCGGGCGCGTTCATCGACCCGCTCTACTCCAGCGGCATGTCGGTGCTGATCGTCGCGATCGATCTGATCGCCGAGGAGCTGTTGAAGGCTGTCGCGGAAAATGACTACGAGGTCGAGCGATTCAAGTTCATGGAAGATGTCGTCAACCGCGGGTTCGACCACTACGACACGATGGTGTCAGGCGCCTTCGACTCGTTCGCGAGCTACGACACCTGGAACGCCTGGAACCGCAACTGGATGATGGGGAGCTTGCTCGGCACGTTCGGTCCGCTGTCGCTCCTTATGCACTACCGGAAGACGAAGGATCGCTCCTACCTCGAGAAGACCACCGAGCCGAGCCGGATGGGCGTGCTCGGCAGCCACCTACGGGGCGTGGTCGAGGTGGCCCAAGCCTCACGTGCCGACATGGACGCTGCGATATCGGGAGAGATCACCCACCACGAAGCGAGCGAGCGCATCTTCGCTCGGTTCCGCACGGTCGACTTCCTGCCGCCGTACATGGGTTTCGGGGATCCTGAAAGGACCACCACGGCCACGTTCACGTTGATCCCCGGCGCCCGCCACGTCAACTGGTACCGGATGCACGGAGACGCGGCGTACCGCGACAACTGCACCTTCCCGCTGTTGACCTACGCACTCGACGGTGCGTCCTTCGTGACGGGCGAGGCGCGCGACGCCGGCCGGCGGAGCGTCGCTGCCTTGCGTGATGTCTTCTTCGCCAACAACCGCGAATGGCGCCACACCGCGATGGCGCTCGCCGCGCATCCGGAACTCGCGACGCCTGTTCCGACAATCGTGCCATCCGCGATCGAATCGGCCGAGCTCAAGCGGGTCAAGGACCACCACGATGCCACTCCTCGCAACGGTGTCGGATGAGACGGGGCGCGCCGCGTCCGGCCTGTGTTCGGAGACTGTCGCACCTTCATAACCGTTGTATCGAAAGGGATCGCTGTGAAGCTGAGTAAGCGCCTGCGCCGGTTAATCCCGGGGGCCCTTGCCGTAGTAGTCAGTGCGACGCTGTACGTCGCCGCCAACAACGCGGTCGCGGTGTCGGGCGCTCGGGAGACCGCCACGCACTACAAGTTCCAGGAACTGCCCATCGCCCTGCCGCCGGGTTACAACGACCAGCCCATGAGCACGATCCGGGAGGTCAACCCCGCGTTCCACAAGATCCGTTCCTGGATCTCGGCGGTCGGAGCCGGCATCGCCATCAACGACGTCACCGGCCACGGTCGCGCCAACGGCATGTGCATCGTCGACACCCGGACGAACGATGTGATCGTGACGTACACGCCCACCGCGCCGGCAGCTGACAGGTTCACGCCGTTCACCCTGGACCCGGCGCCGCTGCCCTACGACAACACGATGGCGCCGACGGGCTGCGCTGCCGGCGATTTCACCGGTAGCGGTCGCATGGGCTTCCTCGTGACGTACTGGGGCCGCACCCCGATCCTGTTCCTACCGAAGTCGACTGCCAAGTCGCCCTCGCCCAGCGCGTACGTGCCCCAGGAGCTGGTGCCCTCGCAATCGCTCGACGGCAGGTACCACGGAGCTCGCTGGAACACCGACGCCGCCTACATTGCGGACCTGGACGGCAGCGGACACCCGTCGATCATCATCGGCAACTACTTCCCCGACTCGGACGTGCTGGACCCGAACGGTTTGAAGAACGTCGTGATGCCCAACAGCCTCTCCACCGGTAACAATGCCGGCGGTAGCCACGTGCTGCGCTGGCACAGCGCGACCTCGGGCCCCAACCCGAGCGCCCAGTACATCGAGGAAGAGGGGGCGATCCCGTTCCAGATCTCCACCGGCTGGACGCTCGCCATCTCCGGAGCCGACCTGACGGGTGACGGATTGCCTGAGGCCTACATCGCCAACGACTTCGGTCACGGCCACCTCCTCTACAACAGGTCGACCCGTGGTCATATCAAGTTCACCGAGGCGAAAGGCGTTCGCACGCCGATGACTCCCAAGTCCTTCGTTGTCGGTGACGGCTCCTTCAAGGGCATGGGCGTCGACTTCGCCGACCTGGACGGCCGCGGCAAGTTCGACTTCCTGGTGAGCAACATCAACGTCGCCTGGGGCCTGGAGGAGAGCAACCTGATCTTCATCAACGAGGCGAAGAGCAATGCCGACATGACGGAGAAGCTGAGCAAGAACATCGCCCCGTTCACGCAGAAGGCGCAGGAGTACGGACTGGCCTGGACCGGCTGGTGCTGGGATGTCAAAACGGGAGACTTCCTCAACAACGGCAAGCAGGAAGTGATCCAGACCACCGGCTTCGTCAAGGGCCACACCAATCGATGGAACTGGCTGCAGGAAGCGGCCACCGCCAACGACAACCTGCTGAGCAACCCGGCGATGTGGCCCAACTTCCAGCCCGGTGATGACATCTCAGGCAACGAGGCCCTCGCCTTCTACGCCAGGAACTCCAGCAATACCTATGTGAACATCAGCAAGGAGTTGGGCCTCGCGGTGCCGATCCCGACTCGCGCCATCGCCACCGGTGACACGACCGGCACCGGCACCCTGGACTTCGCAGTGGCACGGCAATGGGGACCGCCGGCGTTCTACGCCAACATGTCGCCGAACCGCGGCAACATGCTCGGGCTCAAGCTCTACCGCCCGTCCACCACCCCGGCCGATGCCGGCAAGGGCCTCCAGGGGATCGGAACGCCGGCGTACGGCGCCACCGTCCGGATCACGACACCGCAAGGCACCCAGATCTCCCAGCTCGATGGCGGCGGCGGCCACGTGGGTTTCCGCAGCTTCGACGTCCACTTCGGGCTTGGTTCGTACAGCGGTCCGGTGTCCGTTGACATCCAGTGGCGTGACATCGAGGGAGGGCTTCAGCAACAGAAGCTCTCGCTCGAGCCCGGGGTCCACACTCTCATGCTCACCAACGACGCTCAGAAGGTAGCTAGCCGATGACCGCCGTCGCACACCGCCCTCAGGCGGACAGCGCTCCACCGAGCGCAGTGGCCATGCCCGCGAAGCCGAAACCGGATCCACGGTATCTCGCACTGCGCAACTTCGCCCTGTCGATGACCGTGTTCAACATCATCGGCTACGCCGTGCTCGGCTTCGAGCAGCCCTACATGTGGCCGATCTTCGCCCTGCTGACTGGCTACACCGCCGAGATCACGTTGGAGCTGATCAGCGCGTGGGCGTACCAGCGACGGCCCCGGTTCCTCGATGGAGGCCTGCGCGGCCTGTACGAGTTCCTGCTGCCGTCGCACATCACCGCCCTTGCCGTCAACATGCTGCTGTACGCGAACAACCAGATCCTGCCGGTCATCTTCGGCGTGTTCGTCGGCGTAGCCGGCAAGCATGTGTTCCAAGCGCCCATCAACGGGCGGATGCGGCACTACATGAACCCGTCCAACTTCGGTATCGCGATGGCTCTCATCGTCTTCGGTAGTTGGGTCAGCATCGCGCCGCCCTACCAGTTCACCGAGAACGCCAACACGTTCTTCCGGATCATGATCCCGTTCATCATCATCATCTCCGGCACTGTTCTCAATGCCATGCTCACCCGCAAGGTGCCGCTGATCGTCGGTTGGCTGGGCGGGTACGCCATCCAGTCGTTCGTGCGGGCCGGCATCTGGGACGTCGCTCTCTTCTCCGCGTTGAGCTCGATGACCGGGGTCGCGTTCGTTCTCTTCACCAACTACATGATCACCGACCCGGGCACGACGCCGATGAAAGCGCGCGCCCAGTTCATGTTCGGCAGCGCCGTCGCTGTCGTCTACGGGGTCATGATGGAGCTCAACATCACCTACACCCTTTTCTTCGCGCTGGTAGTCGTGTGCCTCATCCGGGGCTTCGGCTGGTGGGGAGTCTCACTCCTGCAGCGCATGCGATCTCGGAGCGCGCCCGACGCCGCGACGCCCCACGCAGAGGTCGATACCCGAACGCTTGAGAAAACAGATCTGAAAGCGAGCCAGCTGTGAATGCAAACCGGATTGCCGTAGTCGGCATAGCCTGCCGCTACCCGGACGCGGAGTCGAAAGAGCAGCTATGGCAGAACGTCCTCGCCGGCCGGCGTGCGTTCCGCCGACTGCCGGACGAGCGGATGAACCTCGACGACTACTACTCGCCCGACCCGACGGCACCCGACCGCTTCTACACGCGCAAAGCTGCCGTGCTAGAGGGCTTCGAGTTCGACCGCGTCGAGTACCGGGTCGCAGGCAGCACCTTCCGTTCCACGGATATGACCCACTGGTTGGCCCTGGACACCGCGGCGCGAGCCTTGCAGGACGCTGGTTTCGCCGGGGGCGCAGGACTTCCGCGAGACGCTACCGGCGTCGTGATCGGCAACACCCTGACCGGTGAGTTCAGCCGCGCCAACCTGATGCGGTTGCGCTGGCCCTACGTGCGTCGCACGGTCGCCGGTGCGCTGCGCGAGCAGGGCTGGGACGACGACGCCCTGGCGACCTTCCTGGCCGGGCTCGAGACGCGTTACAAGAGCGCCTTCCCGCCCATCGACGAGGACACCCTGGCCGGTGGACTGGCCAACACCATCGCCGGGCGCGTCTGCAATTACTTCGACCTTCATGGCGGGGGTTTCACGGTCGACGGCGCCTGCTCGTCCTCACTGCTCTCGGTGGCGACCGCGGCCAACGCGCTGGCGACCGGCCAGCTCGAAGTGGCCATCGCGGGCGGGGTAGATCTGAGCATCGACCCGTTCGAGGTCATCGGCTTTGCCAAGACCGCCGCCCTCGCGACCGGCGACATGCGAGTGTATGACCGCGACTCCAACGGGTTCTGGCCCGGCGAGGGCTGCGGGATGCTCGTGCTGATGCGCGACCAGGACGCGATCTCACGTGGCCTGCGCCGCTACGCCGTGCTCGAAGGCTGGGGCTACTCCTCCGACGGCAAGGGCGGCCTCACCCGGCCGGAGGCCTCCGGGCATCGGCTCGCGCTGCGACGCGCGTACGAGTCCGCCGGATTCGGCATCGAGACCGTCGGCTACATCGAGGGCCACGGCACCGGCACCGCCGTTGGCGACGCGACCGAACTGCGCGCGTTCAGCGAGGCGCGCCGCGCCGCCGACCCGGAGGCGCCGGCGGCTGCCATCAGCACCATCAAGGGAAACATCGGCCACACCAAGGGCGCCGCCGGAGTCGCCGGGCTGATCAAGGCGATCTTCGCCCTGTACCACGAGATCATCCCGCCGGCGACCGGCCACCACAATCCCCATGCCGAGCTCACCGGGGATCGCCCCGCGCTGCGCGTGCCGCTCGAACCGGAGGCATGGCCAGCCGGTTCCCCCATGCGCGCGGGCGTCTCGTCGATGGGCTTCGGAGGCATCAACACCCACGTCGTCCTCGCCCACGCCGACCGAGCCGCCGACGCCGGGCTCGGGCCGGAGGTCGAGGCGCTGACGCGGTCGCGGCAGGACGTCGAGTTGCTCCTGCTGGACGCGGACAACTTCCAGGCGCTGCGGAGCCGGATCGGGCAATTGGCCGAACTCTGCGGCCGGCTGTCCTTCGCCGAACTCGGCGATCTCGCCGCCACTCTCGAAGGCGAACTGGGCGACCGTCGGCTCCGCGCCGCGATCGTGGCCGGCGACCCCGAAGAGGCGGGACAGCGCTTCAGCATGTTGCTGACGATGCTCGACAACGGCGCGCGATCTGTGGTCGACATCAAGCGTGGAGTGTTCCTGGGCACCTTCGCCGGGGCGCCGCGAATCGGTTTCCTCTTTCCCGGACAGGGCGCAGGTCGGCGCGGTGGCGGCGGAGCGCTGCGGCAGCGGTTCACCGAAGTCGACGAGCTTTACCGCACTTTGCCGGTGCCGCTGAACGGCGATCTGGTCGCGACCGAGAATGCCCAGCCCAGAATCGTCGCCTCCTCGGCCGCCAGCCTGCGCATTCTGGCCCGGCTCGGCATCGAGGCCGTCAGCGCCGCGGGCCACAGCCTCGGCGAGCTGACCGCGCTGCACTGGGCGGGTGCGACGGACGAGGCAGGCCTGCTCAGCGTGGCTGCCGAGCGCGGTCGCATCATGGCCCGGGCAAGCGATGGCAACGGCACCATGGCCAGCGTCGTGGCGCCACCGGAGGCCGTCGTCCCGCTTCTGGCCGGCGAGCCGGTGGTGATCGCCGGGTACAACAGCCCCCGGCAGACGGTCGTGAGCGGACCATCCGACGCCGTCAAGCGAGTCTGCGAACGAGCCGCCGGGCTGGGCCTCTCGTCGAACGGGATCCCGGTTTCGCACGCCTTCCACTCCCAAGCCGTAGCGCCGGCTGCCGCCGCGTTCGGAGACCATCTGCGGGGAGAGCACTTCGCGCCGCTCACTCGCACCATGGTCTCCACGGTCACCGGCGGCATCCTGCCGGCCGACGCCGATCTGCCTGGTCTGCTGACCCGGCAGGTGCTCGACCCGGTGCGCTTCACCGAAGCGGTCCAGACGATGGCCGAGGAGGTCGATCTCTTCATCGAAGTCGGGCCCGGAAAGATCCTCGGAGGTCTGGCCGGAGACATCGCCCCCGGAGTGCCCACGGTGTCGCTGGACGCCGACAGCATGTCGCTGTCCGGCCTGCTGCACGCGGTGGGCCTGGCGTATGCGCTCGGAGCGCCGGTCCGCCACGGCGAGCTCTTCAAGGACCGCTTCACGCGCCCCTTCCCGCTCGACAAGGAGCTGCGTTTCCTTGCCAGCCCTTGCGAGTCGGCTCCTGTGCAGAACCTGCCGGTTATCGCGATGCCGGACCCTGTTCACGCTTCCCCGGCGAAAGACACCGCACCGGTGGCGACGGGAGAGCGTGTCAACACCTTGGACCTGCTTCGGCGACTCGCCGCCGAACGCGCCGAGCTGCCCCTCGAAGCGGTGAGCCCGCATAGCAACCCGATCGACGAACTCCACCTCAGCTCGATCACCGTGGGGCAAATCGTCACCCTGGCCTCCCGGGAACTCGGTCTGGCCGCGCCCCTGGTGACGTCAGCCTTCGCGACGTCGACGCTCGCGCAGTTGGCCGACATGCTCAACGAATTGGGTGAGACCACGCTTGCCGAGGACGAGCAGGCCACGGTCGACATCGCCGGCGCGGGTCCCTGGGTGCGCGCGTTCTCCGTCGAGCTGGTGCCGGCAGAATCCGGGCCCGCGGTCGCCGCGCCGGCCGACGGCGAATGGCAGCTGTTCACCACCGACGAGCACCCGCTCGCACCCGCGCTCCACATGGCGCTGCGACGGGCCAGGCTCGGCGACGGTGTGCTGCTCTGCCTGCCACACGACTGCGACGAGAACCAGACGGCGCTCATGCTGGGCGCCGCGCGCGCCGCACTTTCACCTGGTGCGGCAAGACGATTCGTCGTTGTCGGTGACCGGCGGGGCGCGGCCGGCCTCGCCAAGACGCTGCATCTGGAGGCTCCTGCCGTCAGCACGACATTGGTGACCCTGCCCCTGGCTGGGCCGCTACCGGACGATCGCGTGATCGAGATCGTGCCGCGGATCGTCGCCGACGTCGCCGCGACCGCGGGCTTCAGCGAAACTGTCTACGACGAGGCCGGCGCACGCCGGGTGCCGGTGTTGCGCCCGCTGCCGACCCGGCGCGAACCCGGAGGGCCGTCCGCCCTCGGAGCGCAGGACGTGTTGCTGGTGACCGGCGGCGGCAAGGGCATCACCGCCGAGTGCGCGCTCGACCTCGCGCGCACCACGGGCGCGGCGATCGCGCTCATGGGCCGCTCGTCACCGGAGTCCGACCAGGAGCTGGCGGCGAACCTGGCGCGGATGGCCGCGGCGGGCGTGACCCACCAGTACGTCCGCGCGGACATCACCGCCGTGGACGAGGTCAAGGCGGCCTTGGAGGAGGTTCGCGCCAAGTTGGGGCCGGTGACGGCGATTCTGCACGGCGCGGGCCGCAACGTGCCTCACGCGCTGGCCAATCTCGACGAGTCCTCCTTCCGGAGCACCCTGGCGACCAAGATCACCGGACTGGAGACCGTGCTCGCTGCCCTGGACCCGGCGACGCTCCGGCTCCTGGTCACCTTCGGCAGCATCATCGGCCGTGCCGGGCTGCGCGGTGAGGCGGATTACGCCACAGCCAACGATTGGCTCACCGACTTCACCTACCGGATCCAGGAGGATTACCCGAACTGCCGCTGCCTCGCACTGGAGTGGTCGGTGTGGTCAGGCGCCGGCATGGGCGAGCGCCTCGGTGTGCTGGAGTCGCTGATGCGCGAAGGCATCCGGCCGATCCCGATGGACGAGGGCGTCGCCATGCTGCGGCGGCTGCTCACCGACGCGGACGCGCCTACCTCGGTCGTGGTGATGGGCCGTGCCGAAGGCCTACCCACCATCGCGTTCGAGCCGAGCGAGTTGCCGCTGCGGCGCTTCCTCGACCGTCCTCGCGTGCACTATCCCGGAATCGAGCTTGTGGTCGACGCTGACCTCTTCGCCGAGGACGATCTCTACCTCGCCGACCACGAACTCGACGGCGCGCTGCTCTTCCCGGCGGTGTTCGGCATGGAGGCCATGACCCAGGTGGCCACGGCGCTGACCGGGCGGTCGGGTCCCCCGGTGTTCGAGAATGTCGAGTTCCTGCGCCCCATCGTCGTCCCTCCCACCGGGAGGACCTCGATCAGGATCGCCGCGCTGGTCACCGAGGACGGCAGTGTGCAGGCGGTGATTCGCAGTGACGAGACCGCCTTCCAGGCCGATCACTTCCGTGCGACCCTCCGCTTCGATGTGCCGGCGCCGCAGGACACGGCGCAGGCGCCGGATGACACCGCGGTGCGGGTGCCACTGGCGCCGATGGAGGATCTCTACGGCCCGGTCCTCTTCCAGGGTGCTCGGTTCCAGCGGCTGCTGGGTTACCGCGACCTGGCCGCCAAGCGGTGCGTGGCCGACCTGTCCAACACCATGTCCAAGCCGTGGTTCGGCAGGTTCCTGCCGCCGGACCTCGTCCTGGCCGACCCGGGCACGCGTGACGCGGTCATGCACTCGATCCAATGCTGCGTCCCCGACGCGACCTTGCTGCCCGCGGCGATAGAACGCCTCCGCCTCGCCGATCCCGACCGCGTGCGCGGGTTCGACTGGGTCACGATCCACGCCGCCGAGCGTTCCCGCGAGGGGGACACGTACTACTACGACATCGACGTCCGCGACCCGGAGGGCGCGCTCGTCGAACGCTGGGAGGGGCTCCGGCTCCAGGCCGTCCGCAAACAGGACGGCACGGGGCCATGGATTCCGGCGCTGCTCGGCCCGTACCTCGAGCGGCGATCCGGGACGATCCTGCCCGCCGAGCTTTCCACAGCGGTCTGGCCCGACGACGGCGAGTCCGCCGGCGGCGTGGCTGGCGGCGGCGTGGCCGTCGGGCGCGAGCAGACCGCTCGGGCACTCGGACTCGCGCTGGGCCGGAGGCCGCACCTGGATTACCGTCCGGACGGCAAGCCCGAAGCCGACGGCGGGGTCAAGGTCTCCGCCGCGCACGGCGCGGGCGTGACCTTCGTGGTGGCCGCCGAGCAGACCGTCGCGTGCGACGTCGAGCAGGCGGTGGGCCGCTCGGCCATCGAGTGGACCGACCTGCTCGGCGCGGGCGGATTTGCCCTGGCCACGCTGGTCGCGGGCGAGCGCGGCGAAGACCTGTCGGTCGCCGCAACCCGTATCTGGTGCGCGCAGGAGTGCCTGCGCAAGACCGGCCACGCCCACGCCGAACTGGTCGAGGTCTCCGGACCGAGGACTGATCACTGGGTCGTGCTGGGCTCGGGGACTGCCCAGGTCGCGACCTTCACCACGGCACTGCGGGGGCTCGCCGAGCCCGTGGTCTTCGCGATGCTGACCGATTCGAGAAAGACCGGAGAATGAACATGCAACCGTACTTCGAGTACCGGCATCTCGTCGGGTTCGAGGAGACCAACCTCGTCGGCAATGTCTACTACGTCAACTACCTGCGCTGGCAGGGGCGCTGCCGTGAGATGTTCTTGCGGGATCACGCACCCGATGTCCTGGCCGAGATCCGCGACGATCTCAAGCTGTTCACGCTCAGGTGTGACTGCGAGTACCTGGCCGAGATTGCCGCGTTCGACGAGTTGTCGATCCGGATGCGCCTGGAAGACCTGACACAGACCCAGATCGGGTTCACCTTCGACTACGTGCGGTTGCGTGACGGGGTCGAGGATCTGGTCGCGCGCGGCCGGCAGCGAATCGCGTGCATGCGTGGGCCGAACACCGACACCCGTCCGGCCCAGGTGCCCGCCTCGCTGCGCAAGGCACTGGAGCCCTACCTCGGCGGCACGCAACGCTCGCGCGTGTTCGTCGACCTCGTGAACGGTGACTGAGGCCATGGCCAACGCCGACAAAGCGTCCGTCGTGGAAGTGACGACACCGGTCGAAAGTGAGCCGATCGAGCGGCCGGACCAGAACGCCCAACTGGACCGGTTCGGCTTGCGACGTGTCTTCGGACGGTTCACGACCGGAGTGACTGTCGTGACGACCGGCGGTGACGCACCACACGGCATGACAGCGAACTCGTTCACCTCGGTGTCACTGAGCCCGCCGCTCGTGCTCATCTGCGTGCTGCGAGAGGCGGCCATGCACAGCGCCATCCTCGAACGCAAGTCGTTCGCGGTGTCGGTGCTCGCAGCGCAGCAGGAGGGCTTGGCGCGCTATTTCGCCGACCGCAAGCGCCCGCACGGCGACCAGGAGTTCGCCCTCATCGATTGGTCACCCGGCCGCTTCACCGGATCTCCCGTCGTCGAAGGCGCTCTCGCCTGGCTGGAGTGCTCCCTCACGGCAACCTACGACGGGGGCGACCACTCCATCTTTCTCGGCGAAGTCCTCGACATGGGACTGCGGGATGAGGACGACGCCTTGCTGTTCTATGACGGCTTCTTCCACGGCCTGCACCCCACGTAAGCGTTTGGCCACCCTGGTGCCTGGTGCCTGGTGCCTGGTGCCTGGTGCCTGGTGCCTGGCGCCTGGCGCCTGGCGCCTGGCGCCTGGCGCCTGGCGCCTGGCGCCTGGTCAGGGCACCAGGGCCAGCTTGCCGATGGTGGCGCGGGCCGCGAGCGTCGCCAGCGCCTTCGGTCCGTCACCGAGTTCATACATGGTGGGCTGGCCAGGGGTGAGCACGCCGGCGGAGATGAGCGCGGACAGTTCCTCAGTCACCTCGCCGAAGATGTGCGGCGCGGCCTGGATCAGAGTGCCGAGGTTCAGGCCGATGATGTGGATCTGGTGCTTGTAGACCAGTTCCCAGTTGGTGATCGCGGCTTCGCCGCCAGCCACGCCATAGACGACGACCCGGCCGGTGACCTGCTTGGCCGCGGCCAGGCTGGCGGCGAAGGTGACGCCGCCACCTGACTCCAGCACCAGGTCGGCTCCCGCGCCGTCGGTCAGCCGAAGAACGTCGGCGGCGAGGTCGGCGCTGCGGGAGTCGAGCACGTGGTCGGCGCCCAGCGCCCGTACCACTTCGTGCTTGCCCGGCGATGCGGTGGCGATCACTCTCGCGCCGTAGTGCTTGGCCATCTTCACCGCGGCCTGCCCGGTCCCGCCGGCCGCGGCGTGAATCAGCACGGTCTGCCCTGCGGTGAGGTGGCCCTGCGGCTTGAGCGCCGCCAACGCGGTCGGCCAGTTCACGACCATGCCCAGCGCCTGCTCGTCGGCCCAGCCCGCCGGCACCGGGAGCGCGCCGCCCGCGTACAGCACCATGTACTCCGCGAAGGCGCCGCCTCCGACGCCGATGACGTGAGCGCCGGGCTCCAGGCCAGCCACCCCCTCGCCGACGGCGACCACTACCCCGGCGCCCTCGAATCCCGCCAGATACGGCGGCTGTGGACCGCCTGCGAACCTGCCGTGGGCCTGGTCTATATCGGCGAAGTTAACGCCTGCGGCAGTGACCCGGATCAGGATCTCCCCCGGGCCGGGACTTGGCACCTGCGCGTCGGTGATCAGGCGCAGGTCCTGCGGGCCGTTCCATGAGGTCTGTTGCAGGGCGCGCATAGTCGCGGGAACGGTCATCGAGATCTGCCTCCTCCGACGAGGCTGCGGCGAGTGAGCCGCCCAAAATGCACATTAGCAGGATATGCGGGAGTGCTGACTTCGGCGGTGTGGCCCCACCAGTGAGCTATTCGGCATCCAGGGGATGCAACTCACGCCTGTGATCGGCGGCCCACTTCTCGACGTCCTTGATCCGCCAGACTTTGCCCATGATCAATTCGTCGTAGGGCTCGGGAAACCCGGGCTGCGCGACCAGGTGCCCGACTCGGGTCCGGCTGAGGCCGAGCATGCGGACCAACTCTCCAGTGCCGACGAGCTTGCGGGCCACAACGACATGGTAAGCACCCGGCGCCGCACCCTCTTCATCAGCGTCCTGACACCGGCCGGCGCCGCCGGTCTCTGACATGAGGCAATCCAGCGCCTTGTTAGCGCAGTTGATGTCGTCCACCCTCCCGGAGGGGAGAGGGAGAGAACATGACTGCTGCTACAGCATCACCATCACCGCTGCGCCGCCTGTGGCAACGCGAGTTGCCGGAGTACCCGACCGGCGCCAGGCGCATCTGGTACCTCGGGATTGTCTTCACCGCGACGGTCATCGTGTACTACGAGAACTTCATCAGTGGGGCTATCACCCTGCAGCTGCTGGGTGACTTCCAGATCTCCTTCTTGTACTTCGCCGTCGTCACCGCGCTGGGAAACGCTGTCGGAGCCATCGGCTCGCTGGCGACCGGCGTCGCCGACAAGGTGGGGCGCGGCAACCTGGCGGTCGTCAGCCTGTTAGGCGTTTCCCTGGTGACCCTGCTGTGGTTGCCCAACGTGACGACCGGCCTTCAGTACGGGATCGCCTTCGGCGCTGCCGGGGTTTTCGAGGGCGTCATCCTGGTGGTCACGCCCGCGTTGGTGCGGGACTTCAGCCCCCAGGTCGGTCGCGCCCAGGCCATGGCTTTCTGGACGATGGGACCGGTGCTGGGCAGCCTCCTGGTCACCATGGTGTCCAGCAACACCCTCGACAGCCACCCGGAGTGGCAGTTCCAGTTCGAGATCGCGGGCTGGGCCGGCCTGGCCGTCTGCGTGCTGGCCCTGCTGTTCCTGCGCGAGCTCAACGGAGCTGATCGTGACCGCATCATCGGCGCGCTGGAGGCAGAGACCGCAGCGGCGCTGAACAGCCGCGGGCTGTCGCATGAAGAGGCCACCCGCCAGCCGTACCGGCAGATGTTCCGGCTCGACATCGTCGGCCCGGCACTCGGTCTCAGCCTGTTCCTGCTCATGTACTTCACCGCAATCGGTGTCCTTCCGGTGTACTTCCAGACCAACCTCAACTTCTCCGCCAGTGAGTCGAACTCGCTGTTGAACTGGCTGTGGGCCAGCGCGGCGGTGTCCATGCTCGTTTTCGGGGTGCTGTCGGACAAGCTGCGCGTCCGCAAGCCGTTCATCCTCGCCGGTGCCCTGGCCAGCGTCCCGGTCGACATCGCGTTCCTTATGAAGGCCGACTCCGGCTCCCCCACCTACTCCTCCATCGCGATCCTGCTGGCGCTCATGGGCATCTGGCTGGGTGCTGCGTACGCGCCGTGGATGGCTGCCTTCACCGAGACCGTCGAGCTTCGCAACCCCGCCCTGTCGGCCACCGGCCTGGCCATCTGGGGGTGGATCCTGCGCGTGACGGTCGCCAGCGCTGTCATCACGATCCCGTTGATCGTCTCGGCTGTCACGCCCATCGTCGACGACGGCCCTTCCGTGCTCCAGGCGCAGGCCTACTTCGACAAGAGCCAACCCCTGAAACTGCTGCTTGCCGAGGCGCGGGCACACCCTGAGGTGCTCAGCGAGCTCGGCGCGTCGCCGGACGACCCGGCGGTGCAGAAGAAGGCGATCGAGACCGTCGGCGCGCCGACCGTACTTGTGCTGGCCGGTGACCCGATCGCCCAGAGCAATCTCGCCCTGCTCGCCGAAAAGGCGCCCGGCGTCCTCAAGGCGCAGGCCGACAGCCCGGGACAGTGGCGAGCCTGGTTCTGGATCTGCACCATCGGGGCACTGGCTCTCTGCCCGCTCACGCTGCTGCTGAAGGGCCCGTGGCGCCCGCAACCCACCGACGATGCCCACGCCACAGAACACGCTCTCGAGCTGGCCAACCGCCGCGCTCACCCTGATGCGCATCCGGTGGGGGCGGTTCCGCTCCACCTGCAGGAGCACGCCGTACCGGCGCAAGCCGTCGCCCGTCAGCAGCCCGGAGCGGGAACCTAGCGGTGACCGCAATCCTCGTCGAGGTCATCGACCCCACCAGAGGCACCATCGCCGCCGCGAAGGAGAACGCCGGGATCCTCCAACTTGCCGTACCGCAGCCGGCCACGCTGGCCGCGGCTGCCCTCTGATTCCGAACGGAGCCCCTGTCATGCGTTCTCTGCTGCTCACCGCCGTCTTCTGCCTCCTGCTCATCGCCGCCACGGTGATCGGCATCGTCACCACCAACGACCACGCCCAGCGTCCCTCGGTCGGCCAGAACGACTCCGGACTCGTGCTGTATGGCGGGCGTTGATGACGCTGCTGCCGCAGCTCGCCCGGTACCTCGCCGCCAGGCTGCCCGCGAAGCCTTCAAGCGATTCTGCTCTGCTCTAGTTAGTTTGAGGAATACGGAGCGAGATTCGTCCCTTGCCCGATTTTGCTTTGCTACAGTTAGTTCTGAGCACGCGAAGCAACTTCGGGAGGACGGTCGTCGTGGCAGATGGTCGTCCGTCGCGCTCAGCGATCTACCGACGACTCGACGAGGCGATCACTGACCTCAACGACCGCCTCGGCGGGCTGCCATCGCCCGCTGAAGCCGATGGCATCTGGCCCGATCTCTGGCATCAAGAGGCCCACCACTCGACCGCCCTGGAGGGAAACACGCTCATCCTCTCGGAAGTGCAGAAACTTCTCGACGAAGGCCGGGCTGTCGGCGACAAGGAACTCAAGGAATACATGGAGGTCCTCGGCTATGCGGCCGCCGCCAAGTGGGTCTATGGACAGGCGCTCGAGCCGGGTGGGTGGTCAGCTGATGGCCTGCTGACATTGCAGGAAGTCCGCTCCGTGCACTTTCAAGCGATGACCCCGGTATGGGACGTCGCACCGCACCCGCACGCGACCGGAGAAGAGTCTCCCGGCAACTGGCGCCGCCACGAGATCGCACCGTTCCCGGACGGGATGACACCACCGCCATTCACCGAGATAGACCCGCTGATCACCGACTGGGTCCACGACGTCAACCAACTGCTCAGCCCCAGCGGCACGCCACTGCCCGAACGGCTCGCTCAGGTCCACAACGCCTTCGAGCGCATCCACCCCTTCCTCGACGGAAACGGCCGCGCCGGGCGGCTGCTGCTGAACCTCATCCTCGTCCGAATGGGCTACCCGCCCGCGATCGTCTTCAAAAATGAGCGATCGCGCTACCTCGCAGCAATGCGGAAAGCGGACGACGACGACTACGGCCCTCTGGGTGAACTCATCGCGCGGGCAGTGACCGACAACCTCTACAAGTTCGTCGTACCTGCCGTCGCCGGCCCGGCCAGACTCGTCCCGTTGGCCAGTCTGGCTAACAAGCAGACCGGGTTCTCCGTGATCGCGCTACGGAATGCGGCAAACCGGGGACGGCTCAAAGCCCAGAAATCCCCGAACGGCGCCTGGCTAAGCTCCAAGAACTGGGTCGACGAGTATCGCGACCTGAAGTTCAAGCGCGACTAGCGCACCTCACACCTTCCGTCGGCATTCCAGGGCGTGTGAGGCGCGGGCCCGACGGGTGACGCGGGCTGGGAATGCTGCAGATCCGACTAGTCGCCGCGGTTAACTCGCGCCGCTGGCCGTCATCGAATAGCGTCCGAGCTCGAAGTTGTTCATCAGTCGCTGCCGCTGCGGTGCTGCTGCAGTTCGAGCAGGTCGTCGACGCCCTCCCGGCTTGGGTATCCGCACGACGAGCAAGGTCAACGCGCGACCGGCACATTGCGGCGGGCTCGGCCGCTCGCCGTACTTCACGCCGCGGCGGTGGTCCGCCGCCCGCCGAGGGAATCCAGCTGCGCGTACTTACGAGCCGTGTCGCGCCTCCTCTGTAGTGCGCACGGGACTCGTCATCGGGCAGCTTGGCCGACCGCGTCGGGCTGCAACGATTCACGCCTCGGGCGTCAGTGTGTTCGACGAAGGTATGACACGCACAGAGCGATCACGATGATCTGCCTATGTGCAGGGCAAGGGATCTTATGGTGGCCGGTCCGATACCGGCGCGAGTTTCGGCGTCGGGTTCTGCCGCCGCCAATAGGGGGAGATCACATGCGCACACCAGTATCGATCGCTGCGGTTGCCGTCGTCACGGCGGCCGGACTGCTGTACTCGGGGTCGACAGCCTGGGCCGCCGTCCCGACCAACGACACCATTGCCGGGGCAACGCCGATCTCGGCGCTGCCCTTCACGGCGACCCTCGACACCGCCCAAGCCACTACCGACGCCGACGATGCCAGCCTCAACGCCGACTGCGGTGCACCGGCAACCGAGGCCAGCGTCTGGTACTCCTACACCGCGCCAGCCGACGGAGCCGTGGTCATCGACGTCAGCCAGTCCAGCTACTCGGCCGGCGTCATCGTCGCCACCGGAACGCCCGGCAGCCTCTTGATAGACACCTGCGGCCCCGGCGCGGTGGCCGAGACCGTCACCGCCGGCGAGACCGTGTACATCATGGCGTTCGACCACACCCCGGGGTCGGGCAACGGCGGCACCTTGCAGATCTCGGTCGACAACGCGCCCCCGCCGCCGGACCTGTCAGTGACCGTCGACCCCGTCGGGAGCTTCAACTCGCACACCGGTGTCGCCACCATCAGCGGGAACGTGACCTGCACCGGCGGTGACTTCGTCATCTTGGAGACCAGCCTGCGCCAAAAGGTGGGGCGAGTCGCCATCACCGGCTTCGGGATCACGGAGTTGCCCTGTGACGGCACCTATCGCTGGGCGATCGACGTCCTGGGCGACAACGGCCGCTTCGCTGGCGGCAAGGTCGCCACTGTCAACTTCAGCTTCGCCTGCGGAGCCGTCTACTGCAGCCAGGGCTTCACCACGCAGACGGTGACCCTCAAGAGCGCGAAGAAGTAGCCAAGCAGCACCAGGCCGGCGGCTCACGGGCCTCGGCAGGGGCAGCGCCTTGCCGCCCCTGCCGGGAGGTTCTACCGGTCGCACCCACAGCGGCATGCCGCCGCGGACCTCGTCAGCTAGCGCGTCATCAGGTTAGCCGTCCGTCCAGCTCCCGGCCGGTGCGGGCGACATAACGCCAGAACGTCTCAGACACATTTGCACGCTTGGAGCGAGCTCAGCGAACAGTGAGCAGACGATCAATCTGAGCCACTCCACGGCCTGCGGGCTCAACGTCTGGATTCCGCGCTGCGGCCGATCCGCTCGTAATCACCGTCACCGCAGGTCTGGGACCGCTCGCAGCACTCCAATCCGAGCCTCGATCATGCTTAGTAAGGTCTAGAAATGTCGGATATTTTATGATCTGCTTTGTATCAATCGATTGGAGAGATCTGTCGTTGCGGAGGGGACATGAAAGCGATTCTGCCCAGGTGCGCGTGGATTAGCGTCGCTCTACTGCTCGTCGCCTGCTTCTTTACGGTTGTTGTTCCGACATCTGCTATGGCCAATCCATCGGGCAGCGTCCATTCAATTCCCGGCGGGAACATGAGCAGCGGTGGAGTGTTCACGCTCTGCTACGACTCCTCCGGCTTCAGTTGTGCTGGCGGCGGCTACAACGGCACTTCAGGGCAGATCGGCGGGAACGGCTGGACAACCGGTCAGTATTGGTCGTATGGCAGTTCCGGTCCCAACGGCACACGGCACAACTGCACGACGTACGCGGCCTACCGGCTTCAGCAGAATGGAGTCCCGTACCCGGGTTGGACGGACAACGCGAACGGCTGGGACGACAAGGCGTGGGCCCGCGGCACGCAAGTAGATCAGACGCCCGCAGTCGGCGCGATCGCTCAGTGGAACGGCGGGAGCGCTGGGCACGTGGCGTACGTCGAGGTCGTGACCGACACGTACATCGAGACCACCAGCGATAGCTTCGGCGGCGGCACTGATCGTCAGCGGATCAGCAGGACTTCAAGCTATAGCCCGGACAATTTCATCCACTTCAAGGATATCGGCGGTGCTACGGCTAACGGCGGCAGCGCGATCCAGAACCCGATCTCTGGGCGGTGTGTCGATGTGCACGGGGCGAGCACGCAGTCCGGGACGCAGGTGCAGTTATGGGACTGCAACGGCAGCCCGGCCCAGCAATGGCTGTACGTGGAACGCACGTTGCGCGTCTACGCCAACATGTGCCTAGACGTCAGGGGGGCGGACTTCCAAGCCGGAACAGCGGTACAGACCTGGGAGTGCAACGGCGGCGGCGCCCAGAACTGGTCGGTCAACAGCAACGGCACCATAACCATCAGCGGCTACTGTCTCGACGCCACCGGCGGCGGCACAGCCAACACCACGAAACTCCAGCTCTGGACCTGCAACGGCGGAACCGCGCAACGCTGGGTAGGTATTCCATTGCCTCAGCCACTGTAGAACGGTAAGCCAACTGCACAGGTGAATACAGCGGGCCGGTGAAGCTGTGACCGTTAGTAGGACGCGTTGCATCACATAGCCGCAGGGTGCGATCGAGGTTGCTGGCCGCACGCAACACCCTCGATCGCTTTAGCGACCGACAATCCTCGACCGACATCGCCACCCTCCCGAACAACCACGACCCGAGCTCGGAACCCGGACCACCTTTGCTACCTCAGCTGCATCGACCTAAGGGGTAACCAACCGAACATCCCACCCTTCGACGGCGCCACACCAGATAACGCGGCGGCACGCTCGCTACCGCCGCACAACCCTTGAAAGCCGTCTTGAAGAGTCAGTCACAGACGCCCCGCGCCAGCTCAAACAAATGGGTCAACCGAGGGTGACTAGATGCAACGTCTGAGCCGCTCCACGACACCAGCATGACCCCATTTCACAGATCAGCCGGGTGCACCAATACAGGCCTGGCACTATTCCCCGCATATAGGGCTACGGTGAATACGGTGGGATCTTAGATAGGAGCGGCAGTGGGTCTCTTCTCGAAGCGAAATCGCCACAATGAAGGCGCGGGAAAAGCGGCTCAGGAGACACCGAGGTCTGCAGGTTTCGAACAGTGGCGCAGCGCTGGAGCGGCGCAGGCCGCTAAGGACGTCAGACGGAAAGTGTCCCCGATCGGGGAGTTGCCGATCAGCCAGCGCCTGCCCAGGGAGGGTGAGTTCCACGTGGTGTGGCAGGTGTACCTGTACGCCCCTAACGGGGCCGAAGCTCGCCGCCTCGGATTGGACTGGCTCACACAGCCTCCGGGGCCATGGGATAGCTACTACGGGGTTATCGACTCGACCGGAGCAGGGATCACCGTGGAAGGCATTGACACGCGGGAATGGAGCCTCCTCGACCGCAACTGCGATCCAGGTGAGTACATGGTCATGTGGGACGGATACTTCACCGCGTCAGGACCCGTCGAGGCGAAACAGGCAGCTTGCCGCTGCATTGAACAAGCCGGCGACGAGCTCGCCCAGCAGATCACCGTGGCGCCGATTGCCTAGCTGTTCAGATCGGGTAAGCGCTGGGCCGTCACGACGGCTCAGTCAGCCGATGGCCTGCGGTACACCATCCGTAAGCCTTTCCGCCCGGTAACGGGATCCCTCGTCAAACGTGATGATGGCGGTGCCAGCGCCGGCGCCGGTCTCGATGTCCTGACACCGGCCGCAGAAAGGGCAGCACGACACTTCCGCGCGCCCGCAGTGGGCGAAGGCGACGACGTTGCCGAACTGATCGACCTCAAAGCGCACCTCGCTGACATCGCTTCTCATGCCTGGCCTTCCGTGAGGTAGATCAAGGCCAGAGCCGCCACCGAGGAGGCGTCGACGATACGCCCGGCGAGCAGTGCGGAGCGGACCTCGGCATCCGGCAACTCCACCACCTCGTTCTGGGCCTCCAGAGGCTCCGGACGCGGCGCCGCGTCGCGGGCGACGTCGGCTGAGAACACGTGCACGCGGGAGGTGGCGAAGCCCGCGGCCTCCTGAAGTACGCCCAACCGCCGCAGCGACAGCACCCGGTGACCCGTCTCCTCGACCAGCTCGCGCTCGGCGGCGTCCTCAGCGCGTTCGCCGGTGTCCAGGCCGCCTTGCGGAAACTCCAGCGTCCACTCGCCAGGAAAGGTCGGCCGCTGACACCGCAGCATCACCCAAGCGCCGCTTGCCCGCTCACGCGCGATCACCAGCGACGAGTCCGGCTTCTCGACCCAGAAGTAGGGATGCTCGTCGCCAGCCGCCCCCACCACTGCTGACACCACGCCGAACCATGGGTTGCGGTGAACGATCTCGTGCTGGGTGATCTCAAACATCAAGTCCTCCCAGGTACTCGCGGGCAAGGGCGTGGGCGCCGTCGCACAGCGCGGCGTAGTTGGCGCTCAACTGATCGTGCATCCCGCGACAACCACGCCGTGGTGAGGCGGGCCAGCTCGAGAACGATCCGGCGGGTGACCGAGTCCAGCGCCGTGTGCGGAATTCTGTCATCCCAGGCAGATCCGAGCGGGTTATAAAGGGATCGGCGGTCCCGGTTACAGCCCACATATCTTGCCGAAGGCTTGCGAGCCAGATCAGACCTGCGGATCGCTACTTCCAGCCTTTTCGGCCCTGCGGGAAGCTGGCGCGGATGTGCAAACTCGTAGCTTGAGAACGTTGCGTCAGCCCGCCGAGGTCGAAACCGCCCTTCTTGAGTTTAACTCCGAGGGCGCCATCGATCGCGTGGGTGCGATGGCTCCTTATGTTGATGACCACCTCTGTGGCCCCGTTCTCAAGAACGCTGCTCACGGCTGCGGAGAATCCCGGTTCGTCAGGCCAACGTAGCGGCCTTGGGTCGCGAGGTGCGCTGCCCGCACCACTGTGTCGGAAGTCGAATCCGCTATTTTCGATGCGCTCTTGAGTCAGCTCGCCGCCACGACGGAGAACCTTTGCGCGGATTCCGCGACGAGCAGCGACCTCACCATAGGTCTCACAGGTGATTGCCGAGGCGCCAAGGGTGTTCATGATCCGGATGGCCTCGTTGTAGCGATCACGGAGCGACCAATCGTCGTACTCCCCAAACGGAACCAGGAACGGTCCGGCCTCGCTGGGCACCCGAACGTAGACGAGCGAAGTCCGAATCGCGCCTTCGACCGAACGCGACCCGGCAGCCGACGCAATCGGCAACTGGTGGATTTCCACCTGGCTCTTGGGCTCAACCGGGTTCTCGTCGTAGTACGCGACAAGCTGACTCATCCTTCAACCCCCTAGATGCGGTTTCGCCAACGAGGCTAAAGGGTTAGTCGGCTTCTGGTATCTAACCATCAGGGGTGGCCAGCGTCATTTCCGCTGCAGGCGCGGTGTCAGGGTTGAGCCAGCACGGCGCCAAACGACCTCGTCTAGCTCTCAGATCGGCTTGCGAGACATCGAGTAGCGAAGAACATCATCAGGCTGTCGAGACCCGAGCCACCACCCGGACTGAGATCATCGAAGCCATCCAGGCCGCGCAGGTCACAGAGCCCGCCGAACCGGCACTCATGTCAGGGGACGACGAGGTGTCGTCGAGATGATCAAGGACGCGGAACCTTCCGCGTCATCTCACATGCCGGAGTCGAACGTCCTCTGTTTTGGTGGAGCTGAGGGGACTCGAACCCCTGACCCCCACACTGCCAGTGTGGTGCGCTACCAGCTGCGCCACAGCCCCTAACCAAGCGGCCCACCCTGGTGCGGCGAGCCGGAAAGTGAGTTTACACAGCGCCGGGGACCGCCCGCGGCCAGCCCTCCGAAGCGATCTTGAAACGAGCCGTTCGCCACGCCGAGAACCCCCGGATTTCTTGACTTGCAGCCCTCTCGGCCATACTTGGGACGAGCCGCACCGGCCTCGCGCCGCCAAAGCATCGTCCACCGCGCGGCGAGGACACTCATAAGGGAGACATTCGTGAACCGCAAGGAACTGGTGACCGCGGTCGCCGAGCACGCCGATCTGGAGCAGAAGACCGTCGACGCAGTGCTTCGCAGCCTGCAGTCCACCCTGGAAGGCGCCGTCGCCAAGGGCGACAAGGTCAGCGTCCCCGGCTTCTTCGCCGTCTCCGTCGGCAAGCGCGCCGCCCGCGAAGGACGCAACCCCGCCACCGGCGAGACCATTCAGATCGCCGCCGCCAACACGGTCAAGTTCACCGCCGGCAGCGCCCTGAAGGACGCCGCCAACAAGTAAGCCGGTCCGGCCCACCAGCCACCAGGCCCCGCGCCGAACGGCTCAACAGCGCCCAGGTGGGCCAGCCAGGCAGCTCAAGCCAGCCAGCTCAAGCCAGACAGCTCAACCGAATAGCTCAACAGCAGCGAGGGCCGGTACCCACAGGTACCGGCCCTCGCTGCTGCTCAAGCCAGAGCTGCTGCTCAAGCCAGAGCCGAGCAAGCCAGGGCCGGGCAGCCCACGAAGCAGCTAGTTGCTCGACGTCGGGCTGGCCGACCCGGTGGGAACCGGAACCCCCGTCCTGCTGGGCGACACCGTCGGGCGAGGGCTGGTGGCCGGGCTGCTCGGCGCCCGCGAGGTAGGACTGGGCGTCGCGGTCGGCGACGGCGCCGCGGTGGACTTGGCCTTGGCCAGTGCCGACTTGATCGCGGAGTCGACCTCGGCGACCGTCACCGACGTGTCGCCGTTGTCGTTGAGCCGCCGGCCGTCGACGAACACCGTCGGGATGCTGCTGACGCCCCGCTTGGACGCGGCGTCGGTCACCCCGGCCACTAGCTCCTTGTGCTGGTTGGACGTCACACAGGTGGAGAAGTCGGCGCTGGTGATGCCGGCCTCCTTGCCCCAGGCGATCAGCTGCGAGTCCGGCTTGCCAGCGCTGCCAGCAGCCGGCTGGTTGTTCTGCCCGGCGGTGTTCTTGCCGAACAGGATGTCGTGGAACTTCGCGAACGCCTCGGGGCTCTGGTCGGCGGCGCAGTAGCCGGCGTTGG
Source organism: Jatrophihabitans sp. (assembly GCA_036389035.1). NCBI lineage: Bacteria > Bacillati > Actinomycetota > Actinomycetes > Jatrophihabitantales > Jatrophihabitantaceae > Jatrophihabitans > Jatrophihabitans sp. The sequence continues at coordinate 99,911 of DASVQQ010000033.1, read as the reverse complement.
CCGCCCGCGAGGAGTAGTCGTTGCCGTTGAACTCCGAGTCCAGGAACGACACCATGTGGTAGTTGACCTTGATCGTGGTGGCCTTGACCTTGTCGGCCAGATCCTTGGCCAGCCCGCTCTGCTGGACGGTGTTGCAGTCCGGGCAGCCGAAGTCCTCGTACACGTCGACCAGCACCGGCGCCTGCTGGTTGCCGACCCGCACCCCGGTCGAACTGCTGGCGTTGGTGGTGTCTGCCTCGGAGCTGACCGTGGCCCGGCTGCCCTGCACCCCGGCCCCGATGATGGTGATCAGCAGCAGCACCGCCAGGGTGCCGGCGGCGGTGTAGCGCTGCTTGTACCGCAGCTCGGCCTCGGCGGCGGTCACCGCGGCCCGGTACCTGCGGATGTTCTTCTCGCTCCGGCGCTGCTTGAGGCTGAGCTCGGGGACCCGCTCGGAGTCGATGATCGCCTTGTCGATGGACCCCCTGGTCAGCGGCCAGCGGATCAGGAACGCCGACAGCGCCAGCATCCCGAGGGCACGCAGGATGTCCAGGGTGTAGGACGTCGAGGTGGAGGGCCCGCCTTCGCCGCCGAAGCAGTCGCACCAGACGTCCAGGCCGCGGGCGGCCGCCTGCAGGGTGAGGAGCAGGAACAGCGCCAGCAGCACCGCGCTGACGATCGCGGCGTACCGGGTGACCAGCCCGATCAGCAGCAGCAGGGCCAGCACCAGCGCCAGCGCCGGCAGGGCGTAGCCGATCGTCCTGCTCAACCACTCCGGGGTGGCGTCATAGGACCGCACCACCTGAACGAAGCGTCGCGGGTCACCGATCTTGGCCAGCGCGCCCCACATCCAGAGCGCCGCGAGCAGCACCCGGATCACCAGGCCGGCCACGCTGAGTCGATCTCGCCGGGTGGACAGCGCTGGGAACCTCACGTCGTAACCCCTTACTTGGCCTCAGCCACCAATGGCAGGTCGTGGGCGATCTGCGCGGCCCCGTTGGTGCTCTGCAAGAACGCCACTCGCGCGTAGTCGTCCGTACCATAGAGCAGCACTTGCGCAGAATGCGTCCGACCCTCGTCCTCGGCGAGTGTCACCCGGGCAGCCACCTGGGCGGCGTCGATCCCGGACTGGGTCCCCCGCAGGCCGATGAACTCGTTCGGCAACCCGGCGTCGAACTTGTCCAGGTAGCTCTTGATCACCGGTGCGGTGTCGCGCTTGACGTCGGTCGTCACGAACACGATCTGGGTCGCTGCCCGGACAGCCGCCGGCACCTGGCGCAGCCCGTTGGCGATGTCGGCCAGGGTGGTCGGGCAGACGTCCGGGCAGTGCGTGAAGCCGAAGAACAGCAGGGTCGGCTTGCCGGCCGTCTCGGCGCCGAACTTGAACTCCCGGCCCGCGGTGTCGGTGAGGGTGAACTGCGGCCGCGGCCGCGGCGGCGTCAGCACCACCCCCCGGTAGGTCGGGTCGGTGTTGCCGTTGAGCTCGCTGGGCGCCGGCTTGGCGGTGCCGCTCGAACCGTCCGGCCCGCTCGGGCCGTCCGACCCGCAGCCGGCCACTAGCAGCACCGCGAGCAGGACGGTGGTCAGGACCGCCCCGGCGCCACGCAACCGGGCGCCCCGTGACTGGGCGCGTGACCGGCTCATTCAGGCTCCTCGGTCGGAACCGGCGCGGTGACCGCGATCACCGGTGCGGTCAGCAGCACCTGCCCGGACCGGGAGAAACTCAGCTGGAAGTTGACGCTCTGGCCGGGCTTGAGCGGCCCGTAGAGCTTCTCGATCATGACGTGCCCCTTGCCCGGTGAGAGGGTGACGGCCCCGCGCGCCGGAATGCTCAACCCGGCGCTGGGCCGCATCGAAGCGGTGTGCAGGGTGGTCTGCGCGCCGGCTCCGGACGTGACCGCCGTCAGCACCTCTGGCTTGTCGGTGGTGTTGGAGATCGTGAAGTACGCCGCCGCGTTGATGCCGTTGGCAGGCTCACGGACATAGGCGCCGCTGACCACGATCGGCCGCTGCGGCTCCATGGCGGTAGTGGCGGTGCTGGCGGCGGGCGCCGCGGGCTCAGCGCCTCGGACCAGGCCCGCCAGACCGGCCACGGCCAGCAGCACCGCGGCAATCAGCGGCAACGGAAAGCGCTTCACGACATCCATAATCCCTCAACCGCGCCGGTGGTCGCGCCGCGGGAACCCGGTCCGGCCGCGGGAGCCAGTCGCGCTGCCGGGAAACCGGTCGCGCCGCGGGAACCCGGTCTCGCCGCGGGGAAGCCGGTCGTCCCCGGAAGCCGGCCGCGCCATCAGGACAGCTCGATCTTGGCGACGGCCACCGTCGAGTCGAACTCCGAGGTCCGGACGGTCAGGCGCAGTTCCCAGACGCCGGCGGCGGGCAGCAGCACGCCGGTGGAGGTGTAGCTGCCGGCCCCGGCCGCCTGCAACGGCACCGGGATCGGTCCCAGCTGCTTGGCTGGCAGGCTGGCGGTGGCGGTGACGCCGGTCGGCGGCGGCCCGCCGCTGAGCCGCACTGTGATCCGGACGTTGCCCTGCACGCCCGGCTCCACGCTGACCAGCGCCTGGGTCTGCGCGTTCAGCTGGACCGTGGCCTGCCGGGGCTGGCTGCGCTCGGCCGCCAACGCCACCTTGCCCGGCGGCTGCGAGACCAGCACCGCGGTCGCGGCCAGCACCAGGGCGCCGATCGCCACCTCGCTCAACAGCGTCCGGCTCAGCCCGGCCGGCAACCCTGACCTCGACCGGGGCGCCGGCACCATGCTGGACGGCCCTGCCGGCGTCGTGCTGGACGGCCCTGGCGGCACCGCGCTGGACGGTCCCGGCGGTACCCCACCGGAGGCCAGGGCCAGCGCCATCTCCGACGGCGCCGGCTTGGCAGCGCTTCGCTGGACTGCCCGCCGGGCAAGGTAGCCGAGCCCCAGCACCCCCGCGAACAGCACCACCTTCAGCACCACCAGCTGGCCGTACCGGGTGCCGGTGATCGCGTCGAGGTCCCCGATCTCGCGCCAGGCCTGAAGGGTGCCGGTCACCGCGAGGGTGGCGATGCACACCATCGCGACCCTGGAGAAGACCGGCAGCCCCGCGGACAGCTGCGCCCGGTCGGCGTCGCGGTCAGCATGCTCGGCACTGCCCCGGCCGAACGCGGCCACCAGCAACATCGTCAGGCCGCCCAACCAGATGATCATGGAGCTCAGGTGCACAGCGTCCACCAGCACCCACAGCTCGTGCGGGTTGGCCGACTGGGCGTGTCCGGTCGCCGCGAACGTGATCACGATGCCGAACCCGATACCGGCCACGGCCCCGGGCCCCCAGCTGGGCGCATCCTGCGCCTCGCCGTCGGCCCGCGCGCCCTCGCCGGCCCGCGCACCGCTCCGCGCGCCCGCACCGAGCAGCGCCGTCAGCACCATCCCCAGGATGCCCAGCAGCAGCAGTCTCAGCGACAGGAATTGACCGAAGGTGCTGTGCAGGGTGGCGTCCAGCAGGGCGGTCTGGGTAAGGCTCGACAGGCTCGACCCGGCGGCGTAAGGCCCCTCCAGCAGGAACTCGGTGGCCGCGCCCAGGCCGGCCAGGCTCCAGCCGACCCACACCAGCCGGCGGACCGAGCGGCGACCAAGGCCGGCCGGCCACAGCGCGAAGACCAGCCAGCTGCCGCCGACCAGCCCGACCCCGGCGAAGCTGATCCAGTGGCTGAGCGCCAGGCCGGCCCGAACCGCCGGATCCACCGGCGCCGTGCCCGAGCCGGAGGACTGGTCACCGCCCACGTCCAGCGGGCCGTCGCCCACCACGTACCGGATGGTGCCCGCGATCGGATGCGAGTCGGCCGAGATCACCCGGTAACTGGCCAGGTAGCTGCCGTCGCCCAGGCCCGAGCGCAGCGGCACCGAGACCGAGCTGCCCACCCCGCCGGGATGGCTGGCCGGGCCGCTGTCGACCCGCTGGCCGGACGAGTCGGTCACCCGCAGGTAGCCCAGCCGCAGGCCCACCTGCTCGTTGAACCGCAGGGTCACCGACTCCGGCGACTGGGTCAGCCGGCTGCCGTTGGCCGGGTCCGAGCCCAGCAGCACGGTGTGCGCCGACGCGGGAGCGGCCAGCAGCACGCTCAGGACGGCGCCGGCCAGCAGGGTCAGCAGGACCGGCAGCCAGCGCCTCACGCCGCCCCCCGGTGCCGCCACGGCAGCGAGCGGGACAGGCCATGGCCATCACCGCGGGCGGCCGGGCGGCCAGGCCCTGGCACCCGTTCGGCGCGGGCCAGCGCGGCCACCAGCAGCAGCCCGAGCACCACGCCGGCATGACTGCCGAGCCGGGCGCCGGTGACCGCCCCGGCCAGCAGATCCGGCACGCTCAGCACCGCCAGCACCGACACGAAGACCAGCAGGATCGGCGCGGTGCCCGCCGCCCGGGCCGGCCGCAGCGCCACTGCCAGCATCGCGGCGCCCACCGCGACGTTCCACGCCGCGCTCTCGTGCGCCTGGTGCGCCCCACCCACGTGCATCGCGGCCATTCCGATGTCCCGGCCCAGCACCGCCGGCGCCGACAGCAGCCACTGCACGCCCGCCAGCAGCGCCAGGCCGAGCTGCAGCGAGCGCCGGCGACGCAGCAGCCGGGCGGCCGGCAACGCGGCCTCGCGCAGGATCGGCCCGCTCAGATCCGGCGGGGTGGCTCCGGACACCCGCAGCAGCCGGCCGGCCCGGGTGGCGGTGTCCAGCCAGGCCGAGCAATCCGGGCAGCGCGTCAGGTGCTCGTCCAGCACTACGCTCGCCATGCCCGCAGCTTCGCCGTCCAGCCGGGCCGAGGCGGCCTCACGATAGGGCGCACAGCTCATGCCCACTTCAGTCGGGTTCAATGGTTGTTCAGTTCCCTGCCTGTGGCCTGGGTCACGACGCTAGGGTGCCAGCACCTGGCGCGGACGCCAGGGGTCACCGCATACCAGTCGAGCACGCAGAGGAGGACCGGTGCCGCCGCCAGAGCAGGACTACGACGCTGTCACGCTGTCGGCGTTGCAGGCCCGCGCCGGCGACGCCGAGGCTGCCACCGCGTTCGTACGGGCCTGTCAGGGCGATGTCTGGCGGCTCTGCGCGCATCTGGGCAGCCCCCGCGACGCCGAGGACCTCACCCAGGAGACCTTCGCCCGGGCGTTCGGCTCGCTGCACCGGTTCGCCGGCCGGTCCTCGGCACGCACCTGGCTGCTCTCGATCGCCCGGCGGGTCTGCGCCGACGCCATCCGCACCCGCCGGCCGTGCACCCCGGTCGCCGAGCTGGAGCCGCCCGGCCGCGGCGCCGACCCTGCCGACACGGTGAGCCTGCGGATGCTGCTGGACAGCCTGGACCCGCCGTTCCGGGAGGCGTTCGTGCTGACCCAGGTGCTCGGGCTGGGCTACGCCGAGGCCGCCGAGGTGGCCGGCTGCCCGATCGGCACCATCCGATCCCGGGTGGCCCGGGCGCGCGACGCGCTGGTGGCCGGCCTGGGTGAGGGCGGCAGCCGGAACGCCCGCGGCGCCGGCTGAGCGGCTCAGCCCAGGCGCGCGCGTACCTCCTGGTTGGCGCGGCGCTCGGCGACGAACGAGGCGAACGGCACGGTGCCGGCCAGCATCACCAGGCCCAGCTTGAGCCAGGCCCAGCGCAGCCGGATGCCCAGGTCCAGGGCGGTCACCAGGTACACCATGAACAGGAAGCCGTGCGCGGTGCCGATCAGCGAGGTCGGCCCCTCGTTGTCACCGAGGTACTTCATCGGCAGGGCCACGAAGACCAGCAGGATGAGCAGCACGCCGGTGATGAAGGCGAGGATCCGGTAGCGCAGGAACGCCCCGGACAGCCCGCGCTGGCCGGCGGTCGTGGTGGTGCTGGTGCCCGTCACTCGGCAGCCTCTCGGTCAGCGGCGCTCAGGCGCGCCAGGTAGGCGTTGAGTCTGCGCCGCTCCGGATCGGTCTCGAGTTCCGGGTCAGGCGGTGGCGGCGGGGTGTAGCCGCGGTACCGGTTCGCTGCCTGCTGCTGAGCCCCCGCCTGCCGCGCCCGGCCATCAGGGGTGACGCCGTCCGGAGCACCGGCGTCCCGAGCACCGCCGTTCTGGGCACTGACCTTCCCAGCGTCGGCCTCCCGAGCACCGCCGCCGTGGGCACTGACGTCCTGAGCACTGACATCCTGCGATCTGTTGGCGTGCCGGTCCGGCCGCAGGTGATCGTGGACGATCCGGAACCACATCAGCACCGTGAAGCCGACGAAGGCCCACCACTGCAGGGCGTAGGCGTAATTGCGCAGGTCGTCGTTGCGCCGGACGGCAGCGCGCCACTGCCAGTACCCGAGCCAGATCATCCCACCGCACACCGCGAGCGTGACAAGGTGCAGCAGCAGCCACTTCGGCTGCAGCAGCGTCAGCTTGCCAGGGCGTCCGGACACGCCACCACGGTACGTCCTGGGCCAGTGGGAATCAGAGTCGGACCGCCTTGTCCCAGCGGCCCGCCGGCCCGGTTCGCCTCAGCTCGACGGTGGCGCGTCGGCCGCCCTCGGCGCGGACAGCTCCAGCGCGATGTTGTCCGGGTCCCGGAAACCCAGCAGGTGGACCGGGCCGAAGTCCTTGATCCCGGCATGGCTGACTCCGAGGCCCTCCAGCACCCGGACGGTGTTCTCCAGGTCGGCGAGGCTGCCGACCGCGAAGCTGACGTGATCCAGGCCCACCCGGTTCTCATCGAAACGATCCCCTGGCGGCGCGCCCGGACGCACCCCGAAGTGGCTGTCCCCGATGGCGTAGATGACCCCGTCGAACACGAAGGCCAGCTGCTCGCGGGTCGCCTCGTCGGCGTCCTCGGGAACCTCGAAGGCCACCGGCAGCCCGAACACCTCGTCGTAGAAGGCCCGGGACCGCTTCATGTCGGTCACGGTCAGGCGGACGTGGGCATAGGAGGTGGTGGGGATCGGCATGGGTAGATGCTGATCACCACCGGCCACCGACGCCACTCCGGCCGTGCGCGAGAGGGAACGGCGGGCTGGTCGAACGGGCCTAGTTGAACGGCGGGCGTCCCGGCTTCCAGGCGTACATCTCCAGGGCGATGTTGTCCGGGTCGCGGAATTCCAGGATGTGGGCGAGCCCGATGTCCTTGATCCCGGCGTGGGTGATCCCGAGCCCGTCCAGTGACCGCTGGATGTCCTCCAGGTCGCTGAGCCCGTCGACCAGGAAGGCGAGGTGGTCCAGGCCCACCCGGTTCTCGTCGAACCGGTCCCCCGCCGGCGCCGCCGGGCGCAGGCCGAACAGGGCGGCGCCGACCCGGTAGATCACGCCGCCGTACAGAAAGCTCAGCTGCTCGCGAGTCGCCTCGTCGGCGTCTTCGGGCACCTCCAGGGCGATCGGCATCCCGAACACCGACTCGTAGAAGGCGCGGGACCGCTTGATGTCGGTCACGGTCAGGCGGACGTGGGAGTAGGCGGTGGTGATCGGCATCTGGCGATCATGCCACCGCCTACTGAACCTGCGCGACGGCCTCGCACAGCGCCCGGGCGGGCGTCACCGGTCGCCGGCGTGCGTCACCGGCCACCGACGTGCGTCACCGGCCGGGTGGCTGGCAGGCTGGCGGGATGGACCCGGTAATCGTGGTGGGTGCTGGAATCGCGGGCATCTCGTGCGCCCGGGCGCTTGCCGATGCCGGCGTGGCAGTGCTGGTGCTGGAGCGGGACGGGCAGCCCGGCGGCCGGATGGCCAGCGCTGAACTCGCCGGACGTCCGGTCGACACCGGCGCCTCGTACTTCACGGTGTCCGATGACCGCTTCGGAGAGGTAGTGCGGGACTGGCAGCGGCGGGGCCTGGCGCGGCCGTGGACCGACACCTTCGAGGTCTATGCCGACGGGACGTTTCAAGGCAGGAGCAGCGGCCCGCCGCGCTGGGCGGCGCCCGCCGGCCTGCAGGCGTTGGTGAGGGACCTGGCCGGCGGCGCGGACCTGCGGATCGAGCAGTGCGAGGTCGGGCAGGTCGCACCCGCCGGCCCTGAGCTGGCGGCGGACGGCCGGCTGGCGGCGGGCGGTCGGCTGGCGGGGAGCGGACGGCTGGCGGGGAGCGGACGGCTGGCGGCGGGCGGTCGGCTCGCGGTGGACGGCCGGCCGGCGGCCGCGGTGGTGCTGGCGATGCCCGACCCGCAGGCCAGGGCCATCCTGCATCCGGACCTGGCCGCCGAGCGGGCCGGGCTGTACGCGGGGTTCGAGCCGGTGCTGGCGCTCAGCGCGGGCTGGCCGGAGCGCGACTGGGACCCGCTGGACGGCGTCTTCGTCAACGGCGACGAGCGGCTGTCCTGGATCGCCGACGACGGCAGCCGGCGTGGCGACGGGGCGCCGGTGCTGGTCGCCCACTCCACCACGTCCTGGACGGCGAGGCAGCTGGGCCGGCCCGACCAGCCCGCGCAAGACGACCGGCCCGCGCAAGACGACCAGCCCGCGCAAGACGACCAGCCCGCCGAGGCCGTCGAGCAGCTGGTGCGGGCGCTGAGCCAGGTGCTCGGCATCAGCGCGGCCCCGTCCTGGACGCGCCTGGACCAGTGGCCGCACGCCAAGCCCGCAGCCGGGCGAACGGCTGCCTTTCAGCTGTGGCCGAGCAGGGTCGGCGCCTGCGGTGACAGCTGGTCGCCGCGGCCGCGGGTGGAGGCGGCGTTCCTGTCCGGGCTGCGGCTCGGCAACGCGCTGGCGGCCCGGCTGCAGCGGTGATCGCCGGGTGCCAGGGCCGGGGTGACGGCAACGTCGGCAAGCATGCATGATGGGGTGCATGCTTCTGGTTCGCGCGATCGCCCGTCCTCTGCTCGCCGCCGCTTTCATCACCGGTGGCGTCAGCACCCTCCGCAAGCCGGCCCAGCGGGTTGCCGCCGCTGAACCGGTGGTGACCCCGCTGATCAGCCGGTTCCCGCAGCTGTCCAACACCGAGCAGGTGGTCAAGATCGACGCCGCTGCCAAGGTGGTCGCCGGTTCGATGCTCGCCTTCGGCAAGTTCCCGCGGCTGTCGGCCACCGTGCTGGCAGCCAGCCTGGTGCCGACCACGATCGCCGACCACCCGTTCTGGGAGGAGCAGGACCCGATCCGGCGGACCCAGCAGCGTCACCAGTTGATGAAGAGCGCCGGCCTGCTCGGTGGCCTGCTGCTGGCCGCCGTCGACACCGAAGGCCGGCCCTCGCTGACCTGGTGGGCCCGGCGCACCCCACGGGTGCTCAGCCACGCCGCGACCGGCCTGCGTCGCGACACCGAACTCGCGCTGCAGTCGGCGACCCACACACTGCGGGACAAGCTGCCGGTCTGAGCCGTCCTGGCGGGCGACAAGCGTAGAGTCGCCCGACAGAGGCAGAAAGTGTCTTCTTCGCCAGCCCGGCGGGCGCTGGCGAACCGGCTAATTCAGCTGACGACGTTTTATTGAGGACACTAGTGATCAGAACCAGCGCCGAATCCGCACGATCCGATGGCTAACGAACCGACCCTGCAGCAGTTGGCCGAGGTGTTCACCAGCCTGGAACCCCACCTGGTAGAGCCCGGCCCCGCCGATGACGTGCTGCAGGCGATCACCAGCAATGGCGTGCAGGTGGTGCAAGGAGCCGAGCATGCCGCGATCACCCGCGGCCGGCCCGACAAGTTCAAGACCGTCGCCGCCACCAGCGAGGTGCCGCTGAACGTCGACTCGATCCAGTACGAACTCGGCTACGGGCCGTGCGTCGATGCCATCCTCGAGAACACCACCTTCGTCACCGGCGACCTCGCCAACGAGGAACGCTGGCCCGGATTCGGCCCGCGCGCCGCTCACGAGTGCGGCGTGATGAGCATGCTGTCCTTCCGGATGTTCCTGGAGGACGACGACCTGATCGCCGGCCTGAACTTCTACTCCGGCAAGCCGAACGCCTTCGACGAGCACGACCGGACGGTCGGGCTGCTGCTGGCCACCCACGGCGCCCTGGCGGTGTCGGCCATGCAACGCGGCGAGACCGCCGCCCACCTGACGCGCGCGCTTGCCAGCAACCGCGAGATCGGGGTGGCGATGGGCGTGCTGATGACTCAGCACAAGATCAGCCGTCAACAGGCCTTCGACCTGCTGCGCATCACCAGCCAGCACAGCCACCGCAAGCTGTCCGACATCGCCGCCGACGTCGCCGACACCGGCACTCTGGAGCTCCCCCGCCTCCAGTGACTCGGAAGCGCAGGGTGTGCCACACCGCTTGTCGCGCGTTACGCGATCCGCGCGAACCAGAGTCCGGATGTGGAGCGTCGATTACTGCGCACACAGCCGCTCGAGGTGTTGCCTTCGATGGTGACGATGTTACCGCCGCCTGCTGACCACACCCATCCCATGTGCTCGCCCTCGACGCCGAAAACATCGCCGGTCTGTGGCCGGCTCACGAGCTTGCCGTGCCGCGACGCCCACGAGCGGACGGACGGCACATAGCCGGGGGTGTCCCACGGGGTGCGCCGGTTGCGGTCGGTGGCGTTGTCCCAGCACCACGACACGAAGTACGCGCACCACGGGCTGGCCGGGTAGTTGCCGAACCAGCGGACATATCGCTGATGCGGCACACCACCGTCGTCGCCCTGCTCGCAGACGCCGGCCCGAAGCTCGGCGCCGGCGTAACGCAGTGCCTCCATCACCCGTGGATCGATCGAGGCCGTCAGGGAGCGGACTGAATCCTCGGTGGTGTCGAGGTCGACCTCGACAGCCTCGGCGAACGCGGCGTGGGTTGGAGGTGGCTGCTGCGGCGAGTCGACCGGTTCGACGTCGACCAGGGCGTCCGGTGGTGTGTCCTGCGTGCTCACGAAATGCCTCCGATTCGCATGAGCGCCACACCGGCACGCTCCCCCAACCGCCTGGCGGCTTCCTCGGCCTGCAGGCGGACATGCTGCGGGACCGGGCCTGCGCCGCACCGGGGACAGTAGAGATCGGACATCGCGAAGGTGTGGTTCTTCGGGCACCCGATGTAACCCGGGAGCGCCGTCCAGGTCGGCGCGGACACGGCGGTTTTGTAATCCGGGTTGGACGCCAGGTTTTGATAGGCCTGCGCAAGCGCGACATCCATCATCTGGTCCGCCTCACGCCACAGCGGATCGTCCGGGTGTGCTGGTGACAGCGCTGGTGGTTGGGTACTCGGATACTTCGCCCTCCACTTCTCCTCGAAGATCCGTCGAGCTTCGCGTAGTTCCGGCAAGTTCGCGATATCCATTGCGGTTCCCCCATCAACAGCGGTCCTCGCCTGCCTTCCCCTGCCGGAAAGTGGCGGCTCGCTCATCGTCCTCGCGCGGGGACCGGTGCGCCATAGGTGGAACTAACTTCGACGGGCATATCTCGCTCCGTGCCGTCCGTTACCGGCGATCACGCCCTGATAAGCCGGTTCAGCACCGCGGCGGTCACCACCCCGTAGGCCAGGTGCGGCGCGGCGTCGGCAGCCCAGTCGGCCGCCGACCAGGACCGCGGGTCGGTGACTCCGAGCAGCGTCATCGGAGCGTTGCCCGCGATCAGCGCACCGGTCGTGGCGGCCGCGACAGCCGCTCCCGGGCCCGGCCGCCAGCCCGCCGCCCGAACCAGTCCGAGCATCGCGCCCACTCCCACCCCGGCCGCCACTCCGAGCAACGGGCCGAGGCCGGCCACCCGGTTCTCCCGTGCCTCGCCGTCCCCCGGGACGGGCAGCTTCAGCCGGGTGGACAGCCGCTCGACACTCTCCTGCGGGGTGCTGCTGGTCGGACGGCCGCGGACCGCCATGTCGAGGTAGGTGACGGTGTTCAGTGCGGTGGTTCCGGCGGCTCCGGCGGCGGCGCCGAGCAGCAGGCCGGTGGACAGCTTCATGCGATCGACGCTAACCACCGGCCGCGCCGCCAGCAACGAGTGCTCCGGGACCGAGCCGGCCGGCGCCTTTCTGATTTGCTTCCTCCCAGATTTGGGAGTATGGGTAGAGACCTGTTCCGGCGATGAGGGCCAAGAAGCGATCTCACGTCCGCCGAGCCAATCGCTGAGAAGCCGCGACCAGATCGACCCGAGCGCCTGGGGCGTTCGGGCTTCGCCCTTCGCCGGAGAACCTCATGGCGCTGTCGGAAGAAGAGAACTCCAAGCTGCTCCAGGTGGAGCAGGAACTGGCCGCTGACCGGCTGCTGAGCTGGCTGTTCATCGCGGCGTTTCCGCTGGTCAGGCCCGGTAGGCCGCGGCCGGGCCCAGCACGGCGGATGCTGTGCGCGCGCCCGCGGCAGCGACCCCGCTGACCCCAGCCACTCAGCCCTCGTAGTGGTGACCGACCGCGGTCAGCGCCTTGTCCAGCGCGGCCAGGCCCTGGCGCATCTCGTCGTCGGTGATGGTGCAGGGCGGCACCACGTGCAGCCGGTGGTAGTTGGTGAAGGGCAGCACGCCGTTGGCCCGAAGGGCGCCGACCAGCTCCGTCATCGCCGGCGAGCTGCCGCCGTACGGGGCCAGCGGCTCGCGGGTGGCCCGGTCCTTGACCAGGTCCAGCGCCCAGAACACCCCCAGCCCGCGCACCTCGCCGATCATCGGATGCCGCTCGGCCAGCTCCCGCAGCCCGGGGCCGAGGACCTGCTCGCCGATCCTGGCCGCGTTCTCGACGATGCCCTCCTCGGTCATCGCGGTCATGCTGGCCACCGCGGCCGCGCAGGCCAGCGGGTGCCCCGAGTAGGTCAGCCCACCGGGAAAGACCCGCTCGTCGAACGTCCGGCAGATCTGCTCGGAGATGATCACGCCGCCGAGCGGGACGTAGCCGGAGTTCACCCCCTTGGCGAAGGCGATCAGATCTGGTGTCACGTCGTAGTTGTCGACGGCGAACCAGCGGCCGGTCCGGCCGAAGCCGCACATCACCTCATCGGCGATGTAGACGATGCCGAACCGGTCGCACAGCTCGCGCACGCCCGCGAGGTATCCCGGCGGCGGCGGCATGATGCCCGCGGTGCCGGGGACGGTCTCCAGGATGATCGCGGCGATCGTGGCCGGCCCCTCGAAGCTGATCACTTGCTCCAGGTGCGCCAGCGCGCGCTCGCACTCCTCGGCCTCGGTGCTGGCGTGGAACGGGGAGCGGTACAGGAACGGGCCGAAGAAGTGCACCGCGCCGGCCGCGCCGAGGTCGTTGGGCCAGCGGCGCGGGTCACCGGTCAGGTTCACCGCGGTCTGGGTGCCGCCGTGGTAGCTGCGGTAGGTCGAGAGCACCTTGTGGCGCCCGGTGTGCAGCCGGGCCATCCGCACGGCGTACTCCACCGCCTCGGCGCCGGCGTTGGTGAAGAACACCTTGGCCATGTTCGCCGGGGCCCGCTCGATGATCATCTTGGCTGCCTCGCCGCGAGCGGCGTTGGCGTGCTGCGGGGCGATCGTGCACAGCAGGTCGGCCTGCTCCTTGATCGCGGCGACCACCTTGGGATGCTGGTGGCCGATGTTGGTGTTCACCAGTTGCGAGCTCAGGTCCAGCAACTGGTTGCCGTCGCCGTCGGTGACATAGCTGCCGGCCGCCGAGGTGATGACGAGGGGTTTCAAGGCCGCCTGTGCTGACCAGGAGTGGAAAACGTACTGTCGGTCGAGTTCGAAAGTTGTCTCGGCGGTCATGTCGAATTCCTGTCTGGCGGCACGCGCCTTATAGGTTGTGGCGGCGGTGGGCCCGCTCCGGCGGACCTGCCCTCCACGTTGGTGATGGTAGAGAGTGCGCCCGCGGTGGCGTCAAGGAGGCAGGATGTACTACCAGCTGTATGTGGAGTCCCAGCGCCGGGTGCAGGACCTGGTCACCCCGCTGGACTCCGCGGCCCTGGACAAGCCGACTCCGGCCTGCCCGGACTGGTCGGTGCACGACGTGCTCGCCCATCTGGCCGGCGCGGCCGCCTCGTTCGGCACCGACTCCTTCGCCGGGGTGGGGACCGATCCCTGGACGGCTGAGCACATCGAAAACCGCCGGGACGCCGCGGTGACTGACCTGTTGGCCGAGCGGTGGGCCTGCACGCCCAAGCTGGAGCACGTTCCGGCCGACCACCGCGTCTGGCTGCCGGTCGTGCATGACGCGCTGACCCACGAGGCCGACATCCGCGGCGCGATCGGCGCGCCCGGGCTGCCCGCGGACGCGCTCGCGGCCGCCTTTCCGCTGGTCGAACCCGCGCTGGGAATGAAGTTCGCCGCGTTCGGCCCCACCACCGTCGAACTGGACGGCCAGCCTCGCAATTTCGGCGAGGGCGAGCCGGTGCTGGTGGTGCGGACGTCGATGTTCGAGTTCTGGCGCGGCGCCTTCGGCAGGCGCAGCAACCGGCAGATGCGCAGCTGGGTGGCGGCCGGCGACGCCGCGGCCTTCGCCCGGGTCCTGCCGGTGTTCGGCCCCCGTGACACCGATCTGCTCGAACCGGCCTGACCCCTCGCCCTGATCCCGGCGAACCGAACACCCTGATCGGAACCACGGAACACCTTGATCCAGGCCACTGAGCAGCTACCAGGCCGGCTGAGCCGGGCGCGGATAGCCACCTCGCTGATCTTCGCCTTCAACGGCCTGCTGTTCGCCGCCTGGGTGCCGCACATCCCCGAGGTCAAGCACCAGCTCGGCCTGAGCGACGCCTCGCTGGGTCTGGCCCTGCTCGGCCCGGCCATCGGCTCGGTGATCTCGATGCCGGTGATCGGGCGGGCCACCACCCGCTACGGCAGCGGCATGGTCACCGCGGTGCTGGCCTTCGCCACCTACCTGGCGATCAGCGGTCCCGGGCTGGCCCGCAACCTTCCAGAGCTGTTCGGAGCGCTGGTGCTCTGGGGGGTCGTCACCGGCGGGCTGGACGTGGCGATGAACTCCCAGGCCGTCCAGATCGAGACCAGCTACCGGCGCCCGATCATGTCCAGCTTCCACGCCTACTGGAGCATCGGCACGGTGCTGGGCACGGTGCTGGGCAGTCTCGGCGCCGGGTTCGGGGTGTCGCTGGCCGCCCAGCAGGCCGGGCTGGCGGTGCTGCTGGCGCTGGTCACCGGCTGGTGCGTGCGCCAGTTCATCGCCGATCACCCGCCGCGGGACTATCAGGCCGGCAAGCGGGTCTTCGAGTTCCGGCTGGTGCTGCTGGGCATGGCCGGGGTCTGCGCCCTGCTGGCCGAGGGCAGCGCCGCGGACTGGTCACCGGTCTACCTGCGCGATGACCTGCAGGTCTCGCCGGGCCAGGCCGGCATCGCCTTCGGCGCCTTCACGGTGATGATGACGGTCGGCCGGCTGACCGGGGACCGGCTGGTCCTGGCGCTGGGCCGGTCCAGAAGCCTCAGCGTGCTGGCCGGCATCGGGACGCTGGGGATGAGCCTGGGCCTGCTCAACAACACCCTGATCGGCTCGTCGATCGGTTTCGCCTGCCTGGGACTGGGCCTGTCGGTGATGGTCCCGGTGATCTTCTCCACCGCGGCCGACGGCCCGGGGGCGGCCGGGCCCAAGCTGGCGCTGGTGTCCAGCTTCAGCTACCTGGGCTTCTTGCTCGGACCGGCCTCGCTCGGCCCGCTGGCCCACGCCACCTCGGTGCACACCGCGTTGTGGGTGCTGCCGACTTTCGCCGCGCTGGCCGGGGTGCTGGGCGTGATCGCGGTCCGGATGACCGCCCGCCTCTCAACCCCGGCTGCCGCCGACGTCAGGTGAGCTGCCCCGAGGTCATTGCCCTGAGGTCATTGCGCGGCCTGAAACCGCGCTGTCGGGCCGCCGAACCGCGGTTTCGGGCCGCGCAACGCCCCGAGGTGCCTGAGCGGCGACGGCTCAGGCCCGGTACTCCTTGAGCAGGCCGCGGCTGATGATGGTCTTCTGGATCTCCGAGGTCCCCTCGCCGATCAGCAGGAACGGCGCCTCCCGCATCAGCCGCTCGATCTCGTACTCCTTGGAGTAGCCGTAGCCGCCATGGATCCGGAACGACTCCTGGGTCACCTCGGCGCAGTACTCGCTGGCCAGCAGCTTGGCCATGCCGGCCTCGACGTCGTTGCGCTGGCCGGCGTCCTTCAACCGGGCCGCGTTGACCATCAGCAGGTGGGCCGCCTCGACCTTGGTCGCCATCTCGGCCAGCTTGAAGGCGATCGCCTGGTGCTCGGCGATCTTCTTGCCGAAGGCCTTGCGCTGCTGGGCGTAGTCGATGGCCAGCTCGAAGGCCCGGATCGAGATGCCGCAGCCCCGGGCGGCGACGTTGACCCGGCCCACCTCGATGCCGTCCATCATCTGGTAGAAGCCCTGGCCGCGCTTGTCCGGCCCGCCCAGGATGTCCTCGGCGGCCACCGCGACGTCGTCCAGGATCATCTCGGTGGTCTCGACGCCCTTGTAGCCCATCTTCTCCAGCTTGCCGGGGATCCGCAGCCCGGGCCGGGTCTCACCGAAGCCCGGCTCCTTCTCGATGAGGAAGGTGGTCATGTTGCGATAGACCGAGTCCGCGCCCAGCTCGTCCTTGACCAGGGTGGCCACCACCGCCGACCGGGCGCCGTTGGTCAGCCACATCTTCTGCCCGTTCAACCGGAAGCCATCCCCATCGGCGGTGGCCCGGGTCTTGATGGCGGCGACGTCGGAGCCGACGTCCGGCTCGGACATCGAGAACGCGCCGCGCACCTCGCCGGTGGCCATCTTGGGCAGCAGCCGCTGCTTCTGCTCGTCGGTGCCGTGCTGCATCAGCAGGTAGGCGACGATGAAGTGGGTGTTGATGACGCCCGAGACACTCATCCAGCCACGGGCGATCTGCTCGACCACCAGGGCGTAGGTCAGCAGCGACTCGCCCAGGCCACCGAACTCCTCGGGGATGGTCAACCCGAACAGGCCCATCTCGGCCATGCCCGCGACGATCTGCTCCGGGTACTCATCGGCGTGCTCGAGCTCGCTGACGTTCGGCAGGATCTCCTTGTCGACGAAGCCGCGGACTGTGGACAGGATCTCTTTCTGCAGGTCGCTGAGGTCAGCTGTCTGGGCGAGACGGGCCATGGCGCGTTACTCCTTGTGGTCAGCTGGTCAGCTGGTCGGCGGTGTGAAGGCAGAGGTCCGGCTCAGCCCGGCGGCGCGGCCCTTGGCGGCGATCACCAGGGCCATCTTGCGCGAGGCCTCGTCGATCATCTCGTCCCCGATCATGGCCGAGCCCTTCGCACCGCCCGCTTCGGAGGTGTAGTAGTCATAGGCGTCCAGGATCAGCTCGGCGTGGTCGTAATCCTCCTGCGACGGCGCGTAGACCTCGTTGGCGGCCTCGATCTGCCCCGGGTGCAGCACCCACTTGCCGTCGAAGCCGAGGGCGGCCGAGCGCCCGGCCACCCGCCGGAACCCCTCGACGTCGCGGATCTGCAGGTACGGGCCGTCGATCGCCTGCAGGTCATAGGCCCGGGCCGCCATCAGGATCGACATCAGGATGTGGTGGTAGGCATCGCCGACGTCATAGCCGGGTGGCTGCTCGCCGACCACCAGCGAGCGCATGTTGATCGAGGCCATGAAGTCGGCCGGCCCGAAGATCAGCGTCTGGATCCGCGGCGAGGCCTGGGCGATCTGGTCGACGGCGAGCAGGCCGCGGGCGTTCTCGAGCTGGGCCTCGATGCCGATCCGGCCGACCGGCAGGCCGACGGTCTTCTCGATCTGGGTCAGCATCACGTCGAGCCACTGCACCTGCGCCGCGCTCTGCACCTTGGGCAGCATGATCGCGTCCAGGTTGGCGCCGGCCCCCTCGACCACCTCGATCACGTCGCGGTAGGTCCAGTGGGTGGTCAGGTCATTGACCCGCACCACCCGCAGCTTCTCGCCCCAGCCGCCCTCGTTCAGCGCCGCCACGATGTTCTTGCGGGCGCCGGGCTTGGCCAGCGGCGCGCAGGCGTCCTCGAGGTCCAGGAACACCTGATCGGCCGGCAGCCCCTTGGCCTTGTCGAGGAAGCGCGGGTTCGAGCCGGGCACCGCCAGGCAGGACCGGCGCGGGCGCAGCGGCGCGGGCTGGTCAGTGGGCAGCGAATCGGAGGCCGTCATAGCTGCTGAGAATGCCACCGGAGCCCGTCAGGCCGCAGGACGATGTTCGCGGGGTCACACCTCGCGCACGGAGTTCGCGCCGATGATCTGTGGAGCCAATTGCACGGATAGCCCCTTCCGCCTGATTCATCATTAATCTACGCTCACCTCACCCCAAGGAGGCGTTATGAGATTAGGTACCCGTTCCCGGATCGCCATTGCGGCAGCCGTGCTCAGCAGCGGCGCGCTGCTGGCGCCGGCCGCCCCGGCGGCGGCGACCAAGTTTCCATGTCCGTCGGCCCAGTACCAATGCGACGTGGTGAACTATTACTACTCGGACTCCACCAAAACCTACTTGGTGGGGTATTACCAGGACGGCCCCTGTGGGCAGGACATTTGGGGTCAGGAGACCGCGTACGTCGAACGCGTACGCGTTTACTGCTAACCGGAGCCGGCCTGAATACGGCGCCTACCAGTAGCGGCCTCAGTCCAGGTCGGGCACCGGCTCGGCACCCGGCTGACGGGCCCGGACCACCACGATCAGGCCGGCCAGCAGCAACACCAGCCCGGGGATCGCGCTGAGCGGGGGCCACTGGTCCAGCCAGAGCCCGGCGATCAGCGCCGCCCCGGGGACCTCGATCAGGATGGTCAGGCTGACGAACGTGGCGCTGACCGAGCGCAGCACCACGTTGAACAGGCTGTGCCCGAGCAGCTGGGCGCTCACCGTCACCGCCAGGATCAGCAGCCAGGCCTTGCCGGAGTAGCCGCTGAGGGGCTGGCGGGCTGCGAGGCAGACCACCAGCAGCCCCAGCGCGCACACGCTGTAGCAGATCGTGGTGTAGGCCGAGGTGGACATCTCCCGGCGGGCGCTGGCGCCGGCGGTGACGTAGGCCGCCGCGAAGATCCCGCCGAGCAACGCCAGCCCGTCGCCGGCCAGCGCCCGCGCCGAGATGCCGAAGTCGGCCCCGGCGATCAGGGCGGTGCCGATGATCGCCAGGACCATGCCCAGCCAGGCGATCCGGGGCAGCCGGCGGCCGGCCGCCGCCGCGATCAACCCGGTGAACACCGACTGGGTGGCGACCAGGGCGGTGGCCGAGGCGACCGAGGTCAGCTTGATCGAGGGCACCCAGGTGCCGAAGTGCAACGCCAGGAACACCCCGGCGAGCGAGGCCACCGCCCAGCCCCGCCGGTCCAGGGCGGCGAACTCGGCCCGGTGCCGCAGGCCGACGAACAGGCCGGTGCTGCCGGCGCCGAGCGCATTTCGCCAGAACGCGATGGCCAGCGCGGGCGCCGCGGTGGCGGCCATGATCGGCCCGGACGCCGACACCCCGGCCAGCGCTATCGCCAGCAGTCCGGCGTCGCGGGCCGGCGGCAGCGTCAGCGACTCGTGGGACTGCTCGATCCGCGACACCCGACCATCTTGTCAGTCCGAATTCGCGGGCCTCATGCCCACTAAGCTTTGCCCGTGAGCACCGCGACCCGCGTCTTCGTGGCCAGGCTGGCCGGCCTGGGGGTCTATGACCCCAACGGCGACCAGCTGGGCCGGGTCCGCGACGCGGTGGCGACCCTGCGGGTGGGACGCCAGCCACCACGCATCCTCGGCCTGGTGGTCGAGGTGCAGCACCGGCGCCGGATCTTCGTCCCGATGGGGCGGGTCACCCGGATCGAGCCGGAGGCGGTGGTGCTGACCACCGGCAGCGTCAACATCAAGCGCTTCGAGCAGCGGCCCAACGAGCTGCTGGTGCTGGGCGAGGTGCTGGACCGGACCGTCGTGCGGATCGAGGACGGCGCCCGGATGGTGGTGGTCGACGCCGCCATGGAGCAGAGCCGCACCAAGGACTGGGTGATCACCAAGCTGGCGGTGCGCGCAGCCACCGGCAAGCTCGGACGGCGCCGGGCGGTGCTGCAGCAGGTCGACTGGAACGACGTGGACGGGCTGTCGGCGACCGAGAAGGGGCAGGGCGCGGACTCGCTGCTGGCGGTGCTGGCCGGGCTGCGGCCGGCCGACCTGGCCGCCCAGCTGCAGGGCATGCCGGACAAGCGGCAGCAAGAGGTGGCCGAAGCCCTCAACGACGACCGGCTGGCCGACGTGATGGAGGAGCTGCCCGAAGAGGACCAGATCAACATCATCAGCGGGCTGACCGACGAGCGTGCCGCCGACATCCTGGAGAAGATGAACGACGACGACGCGGCCGACCTGCTGCGCGAGTTGCCCGCCGACGAGCAGGAACGCCTGCTGGAGATCATGGAGCCGGAAGAGGCCGCCCCGGTCCGCCGGCTGATGACCTACGGCGAGTACACCGCCGGCGGCATGATGACCTCGGAGCCGGTGGTGCTGCTGCCCGACGCCACCGTCGCCGAGGCGCTGGCCAGGTTGCGCAATCCCGACCTGTCGCCGGCGCTGGCCGCCCAGGTGTACGTGGTCCGCCCGCCCCAGGCCACCCCGACCGGGCGCTATCTCGGGGTGGCGCACTTCCAGCGGTTGCTGCGCGAGCCGCCGTCCTCGCTGGTGTCCGGAGTGCTCGATGACGGCATCGACCCGTTGACGCCGGAGTCGACCCTGCACGAGGTGACCCGGCACCTGGCGACCTACAACCTGGTCGCGGTGCCGGTGGTGGACGAGAACGACCGGCTGCTGGGCGCGGTCAGCGTCGACGACGTGATCGACCACCTGCTGCCGGAGGACTGGCGCGATCGCGACGAGCAGCCCGCCGACGCCGCCATCACCCGCCGGAGAGCCGAGTGACCGAGCCGCGTCGCCGGCTCGATCAGCCGAAGGCGCCTCGGAGCCTGCGCGCGCCCAGGTTCAGCGCCGACGCGATGGGGACGGCGGCCGAAGGCATCGCCCGGTTCTTCGGCACCGCTCGCTACCTGGCCATCCAGACCTTCCTGGTGATCTGCTGGATCACTTTCAACGTGCTGGCCATGGGTGTGTGGAAGTTCGACCCGTACCCGTTCATCCTGCTGAACCTGGCCTTCTCCACCCAGGCCGCCTACGCCGCGCCGCTGATCCTGCTGGCTCAGAACCGGCAGGCCGACCGGGACCGGATCCAGGCCGACGCCGACCGCAGGCGGGACCAGCGCGCCATCGCCGACGCCGAGTACCTGGCGCGCGAGATCGCCGCGATCCGGATCGCCCTCGGCGATGTGGCCACCCGTGACTACCTGCGTTCGGAGCTGACCCGGTTGGAACGGGGCCTCGCCGAGGACCGGGACGGCTGACGAGCCCCACCGGCTGGACGTGTTCCATCACGAAGATCAGAAAGGTGACGGGCTCCAGCGCCATGCGTTCGCTCTACAGAACACTCGAGCGCTCCCTGGTACGTGACCTGGTGCTGGTCTCCCTCGCCAACGGCGTGGTGGGCGCCTCCTTCGGCGCCATCGCGGTGGCCGGCGGCCAGCCTGCCTGGGTGGCCCTGCTGATGTCGCCGCTGGTCTTCGCCGGCGGCGCCCAGTTCGCCGCGCTGGGGGTGGTGCTCAGCGGCGGCACCGCCGTGGCAGCCGTGGTCGCCGGCCTGGTGCTGAACCTGCGGCTGCTGCCCTTCGGTCTGGCGGTCACGGACGTGCTCGCGGTCTCATGGCCCAAACGGCTGCTGGGAAGCCACCTGATCTTCGACGAATCCGTCGCCTTCGTGATGACCCAGCAGGGCCTGAGCCGGCGACGGGCGGTCTTCGCGGTCTTCGGCGTGCTGATGTACCTCACCTGGAATCTGGGCACCGTCATCGGCGTGCTGGCCGGTCAGGTGATCGGCGACCCCAACGCGCTGGGCCTGGACGCGGCCGCCCCGACGATCCTGCTGGCCCTGGTGCTGCCGGTGCTGCGAGACCCCGGGTCGGGCTCCTACGCGCTGCGAGCGAGCCTGGTGGGCGCGGCGATCGCCTTGCTGGCCACCCCCGTGCTGCCGGCCGGACTGCCCGTCCTGCTGGCCCTGCTGGGCGTGCTCGTCGCAGTCAGCCACCAGCCCCGCCCCGCCGGTCCGGCGAGTGAGGAGGCGGACCCGGCATGAACCTGCTGGCGATCCTGGTGCTGGCCGGCGGCACCTACGGCCTGCGGCTGGCCGGACCTGTGCTGCGCAACCGGATCACCCTGTCGGCGCGGACGCTGTGGCTGCTGTCGATCGCTGCGACCGTGCTGCTCTGCGCGCTGGTGGCGGTCTCGAGCCTGACCACCGGTCACGGCTTCGCCGGCTGGGCCCGGCCGGCCGGCGTGCTGGTCGGCGGGCTGCTCGCCCTGCGCCGGCTGCCCTTTCTCGTGGTCGTGCTAGCCGCGGCCGCCACCACCGCGTCGCTCCGGCTGGCCGGCGTCTCGTAAGCGCCCGGTTTCAGCCTGCGAGCTGGCCGGCAGCTCGCGCGCTGGCGGCGAGCACGAGCTTGGCCGCGCCGCCCGATCCGCCGGTGAAGGTGAAGACCTGGTCACCGGTCCCGGCAACCGGCCGCAGGGCCAGCAGCGAGTCGGCGCTGTAGCAGTCCGGCGCCACCACCGGCTGGGCGCCGGCCCGCAGGCGGAGCCGTGGAAAGCGGCTGCTGGCCAGCTCGAAGACCTGCTGGCTGAGCTCCGGGTTCGGCGGCGGGGCGTCCGGGTCGATGTTCCAGGCCTGGGTGGGCAGTCCCACCAGCATGCCGGTCGCGGCCGTCTTGCCGTACAGGCCGCTGACCTCGTCGACGAAGGTGCCCGGCTGCCAGTCGTCCACGCCGAACACCGTGTACTGGATGGCCTTGGTGCTCAGCCCGTCGCTGTCCCAGCCGGACGCGCGCAGCAGGGCAGGCGTCCAGGCGCCGGCCGCCAGCACCAGCAGGTCACAGCTGTGCGCGACGCCGGCCAGCCGGAAGCCGCCCGGCTCCAGCTTCTCGACCGGCCCCTCGTCGAGCACCCGCACCTGGCGGCGGCCGGCCAGATCGGCCAGCACCCGACCGCGCAGCCGATCCGGGTCCAGGCTGCCCGCCTGCCGCTCCGCCAGCGCGAGCGGGCCGTCGCCGGCCAGCTCGTCCGGGCTCATCAGCCAGCCACGGCCCGCCAGCTGCTCGGCCGACAGCAGCTCGACCGATCCGGGCAGCCGGGCGTCCAGCTCAGCGGCGGCGCTCTGGAGACCGGCCGGTTCCAGCGGCCGGTAGATCGAACCCGACTCGAGGTAGCCGGCCCAGTCGCGCAGCCGGTCATCGCCGAGCAGCTCGATCATGCTGTCGACGGCCAGCTGCCGGGCGGCCGGATCGGCCTCGTAGCCGCGAATGGCGCCGCCGGAGGCCGCGGTCGCATCCCGGGCGCCGGCCGGCCCGGGCGCGATCGAGACGCGGTTGACGCCAGGTTGCTGGGCAAGCCGCCAGGCCAGCAGGGCGCCGGCCATGCCGCCGCCCACCACAGATACATGTGCCACGGCCAGCTTCCCCTAACGCCTGATTCGCCCATGTCCGGGTCCGCACACTATGTCTGACATCCCGGGCTCGGTCCAGAGGATGGCGGCGCACCGCGGCAGGTGCCCCGAACTACCGGCCACTCCTGACAGGCACCGGGTCGAGTTTGACCATCAGGGCCTCCAGCTGGCGCAGCTCGGGCTCGGACAGCCGACCCAACACCAGCTCCGACACCCCGGCCAGGTGAACCTTCGAGGCGTCGCGCAGGGTGTCGCGGCCCTTGCCGGTCAGCACCGTGAACATGCCCCGGGCGTCCTCGGGGTCGGGTTGGCGAAGCACCAGGCCGTCCTTCTGCAGCCGGTCGACCAGCCTGGTCAGCCCGCTGCGTGAGAGCAGCACCGCCTCGGCCAGCTCCGACATCCGCAACCTGTTGTCAGTCGCCTCGGCCAGCTGCACCAGCACGTCATATCCGGCGATCGCTATCTTGCCGTGTTCCTGCAGTTGATGCTCCAGCTGGCGCAGCAGGTGATTGTGGGTTCGCAGAAAACTGCGCCACACCGCAAGCCGCCAGTCATCTGGGCTCAGCGACTGGGCCGCAGCGGCTGGCGGAGCCGCGGCGGCATCGTCGGAATCGGGCATCACCACCCACATCGTAGTGACGCCGGATGCGCCGCCGTAGGATCTTTGGTGTGTCTATTAATGAAGTAGAGCGGGACCCCAGCACGCTGCAGGCCGCGATCTCGGCGGCGCTGGCCGGCGTGCAGGACCCCGAGATCCACCGGCCCATCACCGAGCTGGGCATGGTGGAGCGGGTCAGCGTCGCCGCGGACGGCGCTACCAGCGTCCGGGTGCTGCTGACGGTCGCCGGCTGCCCGATGCGCGAGAAGCTCACCCATGATGTGACCGCCGCGGTGTCGGCGGTGCCCGGGGTGTCCTCGGTGGCCGTGGAGCTGGGCGTGATGAACGACGCGCAGCGCACCGACCTGCGCACCAAGCTGCGCGGCGACAACCCGGTGAACGAGATCCCGTTCGCCCAGCCCGGCTCACCCACCAGGGTGTACGCGGTCGCCTCGGGCAAGGGCGGGGTCGGCAAGAGCTCGGTGACGGTGAACCTGGCGGTGGCGCTGGCCCAGCGCGGCCTGCGGGTGGGCGTGCTGGACGCCGACATCTACGGCTTCTCGGTGCCCCGGATGCTGGGCGTGACCGGCAAGCCGACCCAGGTCGAGAAGATGATCATGCCGCCGCAGGCGCACGGGGTGAAGGTGATCTCGATCGGCATGTTCACCCCCGGCAACACCGCGGTGGTGTGGCGCGGGCCGATGCTGCACCGGGCCCTGCAGCAGTTCCTGGCCGATGTCTACTGGGGCGAGCTGGACGTGCTGCTGATGGACCTGCCGCCGGGAACCGGTGACATCGCGATCTCGCTGGCTCAGCTGGTGCCCTCGGCCGAGCTGCTGGTGGTCACCACGCCGCAGCTGGCCGCCCGCGAGGTGGCCGAGCGGGCCGGCTCCATCGCCCTGCAGACCCACCAGCAGATCGTCGGCGTCGTGGAGAACATGAGCTGGCTGGACCTGCCCGACGGCAGCCGGATGGAGCTGTTCGGCGCCGGCGGCGGCCAGGCGGTGGCCGAATCGCTGACCGAGTCGACCGGCACCAAGGTCGGCCTGCTGGGCCAGGTGCCGATGGAGGTGGCCATCCGCGAGGGCGGCGATGACGGCACGCCGATCGTGCTCTCGCAGCCGGACTCGCCCGCCAGCCGGGCGTTCGGCGCGATCGCCGACACCCTGGCCGGGCGGCAGCGCAGCCTGGTGGGCCGCCCGCTCGGGCTGTCGGTCGCCGCTCGCTGATCCGCCAGGCCGCGCCCCGGCCTACCAGGATTCGGCTCAGGTGGCGTCGGGGTCGATCGGGGGCCGCTCCCCCGGGCCCAGCGGCAGGTCCGCCGGCGGGTCCGGCGTCGCCGGCTTGCTGAGATCGATCGTGGACGACAGCCGGTCCGGCTCGTCCTCGCCGCGCAGCGCGCGCTGGATCGAGTCCCGCGGGTTCAGCGAGGTGAAGTCCTCATCGCCCAGCAGGGCGTTCTTGATCGCGGTGCGCGGGTTCAACGACGACAGGTCGAAGTCGGCGAATTCCGGCCCGAGTTCGGTGTTGAGCTGGGTCCGCGCGCCCTGGGCGACATCGCGCAGCGTCCGCAACATCCGGGCGGCGTCCCTGGCCAACTCGGGTAACCGTTCGGGGCCGAACACGATCAGCGCGACAGCCGCGAGCACCACGAACTCGAGCGCGCCGATGTTGAACACAAACTCAGCCTAGCCGGGCTCAGCTGCTGCCGAGGGTGACCTTGGCCTGCCCGGTGACGCCGTCGCGGACGTAGCGCAGCGTGACGGTGTCACCCGGCCGCGACTCGGCGACCGCGACCGTCAGCGCGTCACCGGAGTCGATCAGGGTGTCTTCGAACAGGGTCACCACGTCACCCTCCTTCAGCCCGGCCTTGGCAGCCGGGCCGTTCGGGACGATCTGCACGAGGTAGGCGCCGTCCCGGGTGCCGTCGGTGACGCTGCGGCTGCTGGCCCCGAGGTCGGCGTGCCGGACCTTGCCGGTCTGGATCAGCTCCTCGGCGACGGCGCGGGCGGTGTTGACCGGAATGGCGAAGCCGACCCCGATATTGCCGCTCTGGCCATTGGACTGGCTGACCGAGGCGATCGCGGTGTTGATGCCCACCACCGCCCCGGCGGCGTCGACCAGCGCGCCGCCGGAGTTGCCCGGGTTGATCGAGGCGTCGGTCTGCACCGCGTCGATCACCGCGTCCGGCTCGCCGTTCTCGCCCGGCAGCCGGAGCGGCCGGTTCAGGGCCGAGACGATTCCGGCGGTCACCGTGCCACGCAGGCCCAGCGGATCTCCGATGGCGACCACCGGATCACCGACCGCCAGGCTGTCCGAGTCGCCCAGGGTCGCCACCGTGAGGTCGGTCTTGGTGACCTTGAGCACCGCCAGGTCATTGCGGGGATCGGTTCCCACCACTCGGGCCGGGGCCGAGGACCGGTCGGCGAACACCACCCGGATCGTCGGTGTGCCGGGGAAGGCGACCACGTGGTTGTTGGTCAGGATGTAGCCGCCCTTGTCGATGATCACGCCCGAGCCGGACCCGGCCGCGTCGGCGGAGCGGACGTCGACCGACACCACCGCCGGGCTGACCCGCTTGGCGATGTCTGCCACCGAGCCGGGCGGCCGGTTGGCGGGCGTGTCGGTCTTGGCTAGCTTGACGTTGGGATCGGTCAGCACGTCGTGGGCCCGTTCGGACAGCCAGTACCCGACCCCGCCGCCGAGCAGGCCCGCGACCAGGCCGGCCACCAGCACCATCGCCAGCGCCGACAGCCCGAACCTGGCCCGCTTGCCCGAAGGGGCCGGGGCGGGCTCGGTCTTGTCCTGGTCCTCGACGGCCTCGGCCATGCCGATGACCTCGTCCTCGGCGTACACCGGCGGTCCGGCGATCCAGTACGGCGACTGCGGGTCGCGCCACGGGTCGGTCGCCGCGTCCGGCTTCCACCAGGGCGAGCCCGGGCCGGGCAGGGACGGGCTGAGCCGGTCCCCCGGCGCGGGCGCGAACGACCCGGCGCCCGCGCCCGCGTAGACCTGTGCGAGCTCGGCCGGCACCGGCTGCCGCAGCGGGCTGTGCCGGGCCGGCATCCGGTCCCCCGGCGCCGGCGCGAACGCCGCGTCCGAGCCCGCCGGCGGGCTGAAGATCTCGCGGTCGGCGGCTGAGACCTGCGGCCTGGACGCGGCCTGCTCAGCGGGCGCCGGCGGAGGTGGCTGGAATGATCCCTCGGCGCCATCGGGGCGGGCGAACGGCGAGGAGTCGACCTGGTCGTCGCTCACATACCCTCCGTCCGTGGGATGCCGCTCCCGGTGACCTGGTCGCACCGGAAAGTGGGATCGATCGTCTGAGTCTGCCTGAGCGGCGCGGTCCGGACCAAGCCCGGCGCGTCGGCGCCCAGGTTCGGCCGAGTCCACTCGGGCAGCTCGGGTTGCCGGCCGCGATCCATGAACCCTAGGGCGTGGCCACGGGCGCGCCGGCCGGCGTCGGCTCGAAGCCGGCCGGCGAGCGGGCGTCGTTGCCCGGCACGGATCGATCGGCCTCGGCCTGCGCGCCGACCAGCCGGCTCCAGGACGCGTCGCTGGCCGCCTGGTCACTGCGCTGGGAGGTCCGCGGCACCGGGGCCAGCGTCACCGAGTCCGCCCGCAGGCCTACCCGCAGGGCCGGCGTGGCCGGCTGGTCGGTGCTTGCCGGGCCGGCCGACGGCCGGCTGACGCCGAGCCGGACGGCGGGGTTGAGCGGGTTGGACGAGCGCAGCGCCGCGTTCTGGCTCCCGGTCACCGAGCCGACCACGTTGGCCGCGCCGGCGGGCGCCTGCCGGTCGCCGACGGCGGCCAGCGTCGAGACCTGCCCGCCGAAGGTGCCCGCCGCGACCACCGCGGCGGCCGAGGCCAGCACGGTCACCGGCAGCGCGGCGCGACGGTGCACCGGTCGGGCCGGTGGCGGGGCAGCCGCCTCGGGCTGCTCTCCGGCGGAAGGCTGGCCGGCTCGCGGGTCGCGGGCCTCACGCTCGAGCGCGTCGCGGGCCCGCACCTCACGCTCCAGCGAGTCCCGGGCCTGCAGGCCGCGGGCCTTGTGCGCGTCGTGCGCGATGAACATCGCGGTGCCGTCGGCGCCGAGCACCGTCGGCAGCCCGCCGCGCGAGGGCGGCGGCAACGGGGTGGACATCGGCAGACCGGCCAGCCGGTCGAGCAGGCCGGACGGCAGCGCCGGAGCCTGCGCGGCTCGCAGCATCATCGCCGTCTCGCGCTGGCCCCGGACGGCGTCCGCGCACTCGACGCACTCCGCGCAGTGCCGCCGTGCCCGGCTCGCCGCAGCCGCCGAGAGCACGCCGTCGGCGAAAGCCGCGACGGCGTCCTCGGACAGGTGCGGCAGGCCGAACACCGGGCTGGTCATTTAGGCGATCACCACTCCCGGGTCGGCGCCCAGCTCATCGGGCCTGCTGGAGGGCGCGCGATGGGCCAGCGCCTCGCGCAGCAGCACCCTGCCCCGGTGAATGCGGGAGCGGACCGTCCCGACCTTGATGTCGAGGGTGAGGGCGATCTCTTCGTAGGTGAGGCCTTCGAGGTCACAGAGCACCACGGCGGCCCGGAAGTCGGCCGGCAGCGCGTCGAGCGCGCGCTGGATCTCGGGGTCGAGGTTGTTCTGCTCGTAGGCCCGCTCGGGTCCCGGCTCGTCGGAGGCCAGCCGCTCGGAGGCGTCCTCGGCAAGGGCGTCGAACCGGATCTTCTGCCGGCGGCGCACCATGTCCAGGAACAGGTTGGTCGTGATCCGGTGCAGCCAGCCCTCGAACGTTCCCGGGGTGTAATCGGCCAGCGAGCGGAACACCCGGACGAAGGTCTCTTGGGTCAGGTCTTCGGCGTCGGAGCGGTTGCCCGAGAGCCGGTAGGCCAACCGGTACACCCGGTCGGCGTGCTGGCGCACTATGTCATCCCAGGACGGCGCGACCCAGGCGGTCGGCTCTGCGGCATGCGAGGACTCTGCGGTCACCGGCGGCTGGGCCGCCCGTTGTCCACCCATCGAGCTAGCCACACCGAGGTTCAGCGTGGACATCGAACGATCACCCATTTCTCAGTGGTGCCCCGCCTGTTCTGGCCAGGACCACATAAGCCTCGCAGCAGTGGCTGTGTATTGGTTAAACGTCTCACCAAGCGCTCACGTTCCCCGGCGGGGGTTCCGGCGCGGCGTTTCCGGCGTCGAAGCAGCTTTCACCTCCTCCGATGTCTAGGCTCCAGCCGTGCACACCTACACCGACGTTAGCGCGGCCATGGCCCGGTCGCTGGCCGAGCTGTGCCTGGACCGGTTGGCGATGCATGCGCCGCTGGACCGCTCGCTCACCCCGGACCAGCTGAGCGCGGCCGCCGGAGTCACCGTCACCGAGACCGGCATCGGCGCCGACGAGGCGCTGCGGTTGTGGGAGCACGTGCTGGCCCCGGCCTGCCTGTCGGTGGACCATCCGCGCTACCTGTCCTTCATCCCCGGCGCGCCGACCAAGGCCTCGGCCGCCTTCGACATGCTGGTCGGCGCCTCCAGCGTCTACGGCGGCACCTGGCTGGAGGGCTCCGGCGCGGTGTACGTGGAGAACCAGGCGCTGCGCTGGATCGCTGACCTGGCCGGCTTTCCCGAGGAGGCCGGCGGGGTCTTCGTGCAGGGCGGCACCATCGGCAACCTGTCGGCCCTGGTGTCGGCCCGCGAGGCCGCCCGGCACAAGCGCCAGGGCGATCCGCCGGCCCGCTGGTCGGTGCTGGTCACCGACGAGACGCACTCCTCGGTCAAGCACTCGCTGCAGGTGGTGATGGACGTCGGCGTGGTGCAGGTGCCCGGCGACGAGCGCGGCCGGCTGACCGGGGCCGGCATCCGGGCCCGGCTGGCCGAGTTGCCCGAGTCCGAGATCGACGGGATCTTCGCCGTCGTGGGCACCGCCGGCACCACCAACTCCGGCGTGGTGGACGACCTGGCCGGAATCGCCGAGGTGGCCCGGGAACGGGACTGGTGGTTCCACATCGACGGCGCCTACGGCGGCGCCGGGCTGGCCGCGCCCTCGGTTCGCGCGCTGTTCGACGGCATCGAGCACGCCGACTCGTTCATCGTCGATCCGCACAAGTGGCTGTTCGCCCCGTATGACTGCTGCGCGCTGGTCTACCGCGACCCGGTGCTGGCCCGCGCCGCGCACACCCAGAAGGCCGGCTACCTCGACGCGGTCACGGTGGAGGGTGAGTGGAATCCCAGTGACTTCTCGGTCCAGCTGACCCGGCGGGCCCGGGGGCTGCCGTTCTGGTTCTCACTCGCCGTGCACGGCACCGCCGCCTACACCGAGGCGGTCGAGCAGACGCTGCAGGTGGCCCGGGGCGGGGCGGAGCTGATCGAGGCGGCCGAGCACGTCCGGCTGCTGGTGGAGCCGGACCTGTCAGTGCTGATCTTCGAGCGGATCGGCTGGCAGTCCGATGACTACAACCTCTGGACGGCGCGGATGCTGGCGGCCGGCTTCGCCTTCGTGACCCCGACCCGGCACGCCGGGCAGTCCTGCACCCGGTTCGCCATCGTCAACCCCGAGACCACCGTCAACGACCTGGCCCTGATCATCGATTCGATGAAATAGCCGCTCGGCCTCGGCCCGGCCGGGCCTGAGCGGCTCGGGTGCTCGGTAGAGTCTGAAGCCATGGCCGACGCGTATCTCAACTCATCCAGCCTCGTCTACGCCGAGAACTTCTTGGCCGAGGACGAAGTCACCGCGGCAGCCCGGGCCCGGGGCGCCGAACTCGGCTGCACCCCGATCGGCCGGGCCGGCGGGGCGACCCTGCGGCTGCTGGCCACCCTGGTCAGCGCCAAGTCCGTGGTCGAGGTCGGCACCGGCGCCGGCGTCTCGGGACTGTGGCTGCTGGCCGGCATGCGCCCGGACGGCGTGCTCACCACTGTCGACACCGAGCCCGAGCACCAGCGGGCCACCCGGCAGGCCTTCGGCGAGGCCGGCATCGGCACCACCCGGTACCGGCTGATCAACGGCGCCGCGGCCGAGGTGCTGCCCCGGCTCAACGACGGCTCCTACGACCTGATGTTCGTCGACGCCGACAAGACCGGTTACAGCGAGTACTTCGAGCAGGGCGTCCGGCTGCTGCGCAGCGGCGGCGTGCTGGCCTTCGACAACGCGCTCTGGCACGACCGGGTGGCCGATCCGAACGCCCGCGACGCCGAGACGGTGGCGCTGCGCGAGCTGGGCCGGGCGGTGCGCGATGACCCCCGGCTGGTGCCGGTGCTGCTGCCGGTGGGCGACGGGTTGCTGGTGGCCGCCAAGCGCTGATCAGCCGGTGGCTTTGACCAGCTCTGATCAGCCGGTGGCTTTGACCAGCTGTTCCAGGGCGGCCCGGATGATCGGGCGTTCCTGGCTCGAGCTGCGGGTCAGGGCCAGCAGCCGCCGGCTCATGCTCGGCTCGGCCAGCGGCCTGATGTCGACCTCGGCGACCTTGTCGGCCACCGCCAGCCGGGGCAGCACGGCGATGCCGTGGCCGGCCGCCACGGCCCGCACCAGCAGCAGCATGTCGTCGGTCTCCCAGCGGACCCGGGGCTCGAAGCCTTCGGCGCGGCAGGCGAACCGGACGGCCTGGCCACAGGCCGCGTCCAGCGGCGGCATCACCCAGTTGGCGCCCGACAGCGCCGCGAGCTTCACCTCACCCAGCCCCGGCAACGCCCCGACGGCGCTGACCACCACCAGCGGCTCGGTGCACAGGTCGGTGGCCATCAGGTAGTCGGGCACCGCGACCGGCACCCCGTCGTAGAAGTCCACCACGGCGATGTCGAGGTCGCCGTTGAGCAGCTGATCGATGCTGCGGGCCGGCTCGGCCACCGTGACGGTCAGCTCCAGGGCGGCGTGCTCGGCCGCCAGCCGGATCGCGGCCTCGCTGACCAGGGCGGCGGCGGCCGAGGCGACGGTGCCGATCCGGACATGCCCGGACAGCTCACCGGTCAGCCGGTCCAGGTCGGCGCGGGCCTCCTCCAGCAGCTCCAGGATGGAACGGGCCCGGACGACCAGCGCCTGGCCTGCCCCGGTGAGCAGCACTCCGCGCGGCGAGCGGTCCAGCAGCGCGGTGCCGGCTTCCCGCTCGAGGATGCTCAGCTGCTGGGACACCGCCGAGGGCGTCAGGCCGACCTCGCGGGCCGCGGCGGCGATGGAGCCGCGCAGATCGACCTCGCGCAGCAGTCGCAGCCTGCCGACATCAAGGGGTGTGCTCACTCTTGGGGGCCATCCTCTACGCTAGGGACCACCATCATATTCTCTAATGACGATTCTGAGACTATCGTAAGCGCAGCTGCACGTGGTTCAGCGGCGTCGAAGGAAGGATCACCCCTACATGCAACGCTCGATCAATGAGGTTCGAGTGGTCGGACTCGGCAAGGTCGGCGAACTGGTCGCCCTGCTGCTGTCGGACTCCGGCTTCACCGTCACCGCCTTCGACGCCAGGACCCGCAGCGACCTGCCGTTCACCTGCAAGGAGCTCGACGTCCGCGACGGAGCCGGACTGCGGTCCGCGCTGACCGGCGCCGACGCCGTGGTGTCGTGCCTGCCGTACAACCTGAATCTCGGGGTCGCCGAGGCGGCTCACGACATCGGCGTGCACTACTTCGACCTCACCGAGGACGTGCCGACCACCAACCGGGTGCTGGAACTGGCCGCGCAGGACCCGCGCGCGGTCTACGCGCCGCAGTGCGGCCTGGCCCCTGGCCTGATCGGCATCGTCGGCTCGTGGCTGGCCAAGCAGTTCGACCAGATCCGCTCGATCGAGCTGAAGGTCGGCGCGCTGCCCCGGCACCCGGCCGGCCTGCTCGGCTACGCCTTCAACTGGTCCTCCGAAGGCGTGGTGAACGAGTACCTCAACGACTGCGAGGTGCTGCGCGGCGGGCACCGGCAGATGGTGCCGGCGATGACCGAGAACGAGCGGGTGGTGATCGGTGGCATCGAGCTCGAGGCCTCGCTGACCTCGGGCGGGCTGGGCACCATGTGCGACACCTACGCCGGCCGGGTGCAACGGCTGGACTACAAGACCATGCGCTACCCGGGCCACTTCGAGCTGATGCGGTTCTTCTTCGACGAGCTGGGGCTGCGCGAGCGCCGCGAGCTGGCCGGCGAGATCCTGGTCGAGGCCAAGCCGCCGGTCGATGACGACGTGGTCTACCTGCACGCCGCGGTCGAGGGCCGCGCCGAAGCCACCGGCGGCCAGCTGTACCGCAAGCAGTACGTCCGGGCCTACCAGCCGCTGGCGATCGACGGCCGCAACTGGCGCGCCATCTCCTGGACCACGGCTGCCTCGGCGGCCGCGGTCGTCGAGCTGGTCGCCGACGGCCGGCTTCCGCAGGTCGGCTTCGTCAAGCAGGAGGACATCTCCTTCGCCGACCTGCTGTCCACCAAGAGCGGCGCCCTGTTCGGCGACCTCGGAAAGGTCTGAAAATGACTGCCATGATCTCTCACGACGACTTGACCACTCGCACCGGCGACATCCTGTCCCGGCTCGGCGTCGGCAACCCCTTCAGCGCTGACGGCGACCTCAGCTGCCACTCCCCGATCACCGGCGGCGAGCTGGGCCGGCTGCGCTCGCACAGCGCCGAGGAGGTCGCCGACATCGTCGGCCGCGCCCAGCAGGCCTTCGAGCAGTGGCGGGTGACGCCCGGCCCGGTCCGCGGCCAGCTGGTGCGCGAGCTGGGCAACTTGCTGCGCGAGCACAAGCAGGACCTCGGCGCGCTGGTGTCCATCGAAGCCGGCAAGATCGTCTCCGAGGGCCTCGGCGAGGTCCAGGAGATGATCGACATCTGCGAACTGGCCGTCGGGCTGTCCCGGCAGCTGTTCGGCAACACCATCGCCACCGAGCGCCCCGGCCACCGCATGATGGAGCAGTGGCACCCGCTCGGCGTGGTCGGCGTCATCTCGGCGTTCAACTTCCCGGTCGCGGTGTGGTCGTGGAACTCGGCCCTGGCGCTGGTCTGCGGTGACCCGGTGGTCTGGAAGCCGTCGGAGAAGACCGTGCTCACCGCGCTGGCCTGCCAGGCCCTGGCGGCCGAGGCCGCCCGCCGGGTCGGGGCGCCGGAGGCGGTGTCCCAGCTGGTCCTCGGCGGCGCCGACACCGGCCAGGCGCTGGTGGACGACCCGCGGGTGGCGCTGGTCTCGGTGACCGGCTCGACCCGGATGGGCCGGGCGGTGGCGCCGCGGGTGGCCGGCCGCTTCGGCCGGCTGCTGCTCGAACTCGGCGGCAACAACGCCGCGATCGTGGCGCCCAGCGCCGACCTCGAACTGACCGTCCGGGCCATCGTGTTCTCCGCCGCCGGCACCGCCGGGCAGCGCTGCACCAGCCTGCGCCGGGTGATCGTGCACTCCTCGATCGCCGACCAGCTGGTCGAGGCCCTCAAGAAGGCCTACGCCACCCTGCCGATCGGCTCTCCGCTGGAAGAGGGCACCCTGGTCGGCCCGCTGATCGACGGCGGCGCCTACGAGAGCTTCGGAAAGGCGATGGCCGCGGCCCAGGCCGACGGCGGCGAGCTGATCGTCGGCGGCGAGCGGGTGTCACTGGGCGAGGGCGAGCAGGCCGAGCAGTCCTTCTACGTGCAGCCGGCGATCATGAGGATGCCGCGGCAGAGCGACATCGTGAAGTCCGAGACCTTCGCGCCGCTGATGTACGTGCTCAGCTACGACAGCTTCGACGAGGCGATCGCGATGCAGAACGACGTGGCCCAGGGGTTGTCCTCCTCGATCTTCACCCTCGACGTCCGCGAGGCCGAGCGCTTCCTGTCCGCGGCGGGCTCGGACTGCGGCATCGCCAACGTCAACATCGGCCCGTCCGGCGCCGAGATCGGCGGCGCGTTCGGCGGCGAGAAGGAGACCGGCGGCGGTCGGGAGGCCGGCTCGGACTCCTGGAAGGCCTACATGCGCCGCACCACCAACACCATCAACTACTCGACCGAGTTGCCGCTGGCACAGGGCGTCCAATTCGGCTGAGCCCGCGCAGCCGGGGCCGGCTGGTCACCGCCTGGCTGCTGTCGAGGGTCGGTATGCCCCTGAACCGCTTCGGTGGAACGGGGGCATACCGATCCAAGGCACGCTGGTTAGGCCCTGGGCACGCTGGTCAGGCCAGCCCCACCCGGCGGGCCGCCAGCTCGATCCGGTCATCCGGCGCCACCGCGGCCACCCTGAGATAGTCGGTGGACGCCGGTCCGTAGAACTCTCCCGGCGAGGCGACGATGCCGGTCCGCTCGGCCAGCATCCTGCACGCCGCCCAGGCGTCGCCGTCCGGCGCCTGCAGCCAGAGGTAGAACGCGCCGTCCGGCATCTTGGCCGGTAGCCCGACGGCGGCCAGCACCTGGCACAGGCGCAGCATCCGGCGCCAGTACCGCTCGCGCTGCCGCTCGACGTGCTCGTCGTCGGCCAGCGCCACCGTGGCGGCGTGCTGCACCGGGCCGGGGACCATCAGGCCGGCGTGCTTGCGCACCTCGCGCAGGTAGTGCACCAGCTCGGCGTCGCCGGCGTAGAAGCCGATCCTGGCCCCGGCGAAGTTGTCCCGCTTGGACAGCGAGTGCAGCGCCAGCACCCCGGCCGTTCCGGCGCGCAGGATGGTGCTGGGCGCGCCGGAGTAGCTGAACTCGGCGTAGCACTCGTCCGAGAGCACCGGAATCCCCCGGTCGCGTCCCCAGGCTGCGGCCTCGGCCAGCTCCGACACCTCGCCGGTGGGGTTGCTGGGCGAGTTCACCCACACGCACAGCGCCCGGGCGGCGTCGGCGTCGGCGATCTCGTCCAGGTGCTGGTAGGCCAGGGGTCGCTGGCCGGACAGGATGGCGCCCATCTCGTAGGTCGGGTAACTGATCGCCGGGTACAGCACGGTGTCCTTGGCAGGCGTGCGCAGCCTGAGGTACAGCGGAACCGAGGCGACGAACTCCTTGGTTCCGACGCAGGCGGCCACTTCGGCGTCGGCGTCCACTGTCGCGCCCAGCCGGCGCGAGATCCAGGCCGCCGCCTCGTCCCGCAGCGCCTTGGTCCCGATCGAGGGCGGGTAGCCCTCGGCGCGGCCGGCCGCCGCCAGCGCGGCGATCACCTCCGGCGGCGGCGAGTCGCACGGGGTGCCGATCGACAGATCGATCGCGCCGCCTTCGAGCCGGTCCCCGATCGCCTTCAGCTCACCCAGGCGCTCATAGGGATAGGGCGGTGGGACGAAGCTTTCCGTCATGGCTGTGTCCTGTCGGTGGTCGTCCGGTCGGTGGTGGGCCTGGCGGTGGTCGTCGGGTCGGTGGTCGTCGGGTCGGTGGTCGGACTTCCCGCCGGGTGGCTCGGCAACCGGCCGGCGAGCAGCTGCGCCAGGTGCAGGCCGGTGCGCTGGCTGAGCTGATCGAGCTGGGTGCGGCAGGAGAACCCGTCGGCCAGCACCACGGTATCCGGCCCCGCGCCGCGCACCGCGGGCAACAGGGCCTGCTCGGCGACCGCCACCGACACCTCGTAGTGGCCGCGCTCGACCCCGAAATTGCCGGCCAGGCCGCAGCAGCCGCCCACCGTCTGCAGCTGGGCGCCGGCGCCGGTCAGCAGCGCCGAGTCGGCGTCGAAGCCCAGCACGGCGTGCTGGTGGCAGTGCGGCTGCACCACGGCCTCGACGCCGTGCAGGGACGGCGGGCTCCAGCCGCGCTCGGTGAGCAGCTCGGCCAGCGTCCGGGTCTGGGCCCGCACCCGCTCGGCCCGGTCATCGCCAGCCATCAGCTCCACCGCGTCCGAGCGCAGCACCGCGGTGCAGGACGGTTCCAGGCCGACCACCGGCAGGCCCTGCGCCAGCGCCGGCGCCAGGGCGTCGAAGCTGCGGCGCAGCTGCTTGCGAGCGCCGTCGAGCTGGCCGGTCGAGATCCAGGTCAGGCCGCAGCAGACCTGGGAGTCCGGAATCCGCACCGAGCAGCCGGCGGCCTCCAGGACCTCGACGGCGGCCTGCCCCACCTCCGGTGAGAACGCGTTGGTGAAGGTGTCGACGAACAGCAGCACCGGATCGCCGGCCGCGACCGGGTGCTCGGCGAACCAGTCGCGAAAGGTCCTGGGCGCGAAGGCCGGCAGCGGCCGGCGCCGGTCGATGCCGCCGATCCGCTTGGCCAGCGCCGCCAGCGGCTTGGGACGCAGCGCGGCGTTGGCCAGCCGGGGGGCCCGGGCGGCGAGCCGGCTCCAGCGCGGCAGCCAGCCCAGCAGGTAGTGCGCGGCCGGCCGGAGCCGGCGGCGGTAACGCTGGAACAGCAGCTCGGCCTTGTAGGTGGCCATGTCCACCCCGGCCGGGCAGTCCGAGGCGCAGCCCTTGCAGGCCAGGCACAGGTCCAGCGCCTGCAGCAGCTCCGGCGACTGCCAGCCCTCGGTCAGCAACTGGCCGTTGGCCAGCTCCTGCAGCACCCGGGCCCGTCCCCTGGTCGAGTGGGTCTCATCCAGCGTCGCCAGGTAGGACGGGCACATCACGCCGCCGGTGGCGGTCAGGTCCGCTCGGCACTTGCCGACCCCGACGCAGCGGTGCACCGCCGTGCTGAACGAGCCGCCGTCGTGCGGGTAGCTGAAACCGAGCGCGCGGCCACCCGAGCCGGTCAGCGAGCGGGCCAGCGGCAGCCGCAGGTCCGCCTCGACCGGCGCGGGGTCCACGATCACGCCGGGGTTGAGCACGTTGGCCGGGTCGAAGATCGCCTTGACCGAGGCGAACAGCCCGATCGCCTCGGCGGAGTACATCGCCGGCAGCAGCTCGCCGCGGGCCCGGCCGTCGCCGTGCTCGCCCGACATCGAGCCGCCGTGCGCGGCCACCAGGGTGGCTGCCTCCAGCAGGAACTCCCGGAACGCGGGCGGCCGGTCGGCCAGCGGAAAGTCCAGCCGGACGTGCACGCAACCGTCACCGAAGTGGCCATAGGCCAGCCCGTCGATCCGGTGCCGCTCCAGCAGGGTGAAGAACTCGCGCAGGTAGCCGCCCAGGCGCTGCGGCGGCACCGCCGCGTCCTCCCAACCGGGCCAGGCAGGCGCGTTGGCCGGGGTGCGCCCGCCCAGGCCCGCGCCGTCCTCGCGGATCCGCCAGAGCCGGCGGGCGTGCTCGCCGGTCACCACCGCCGAGGCGAGCGGGTCGGCGGCCCGGACGACCTGCTCCGCGGCGGCGACCGCCTCGGCCTGGCTCTGGCCGCCGGTCTCGACGAACAGCCAGCCACCGCCCTCGGGCAGCGGCGGGACCGCGGCCGGGCCGCGCCGGCTCCGCAGCACCTCGACCAGCCGGGCGTCCATGCCCTCCAGCGCCAGCGGCCGGTACGGCAGCACGGCCGGCACCGCGTCGGCGGCGCTGGCCATGTCCGGATAGGCCAGCACGGCCAGCGCGGTGGCCGGGGCCAGCTCGACCAGCCGGACGGTGGCCGCCGTGCTGATCGCCAGGGTGCCCTCGGTGCCGGCCAGGAACCGGGCCAGGTTGCCGCCGTTCTCGGGCAGCAGGTGCTCCATCGAGTAGCCCGAGATCTGACGGCCGAACCGGCCGAACTCGGTGCGGATCACGCCCAGGTTTGCTTGCGTCAGGGCCGCCAGCCGGGCGCCGATCGGGTCGGCCAGCGCGGCCAGCGGGCCGGTGTCCAGGCTGCGCCCGTCGGCCAGCAGCAGCGACAGCGACTCGACGTTGTCGGCGGTGCGACCGTAGGCCAGCGCGCGCGGGCCGCAGGCGTTGTTGGCGATCATCCCGCCGAGGGTGCAGCGCGCCTGGGTGGAGGGGTCCGGGCCGAAGCGCAGCCGGTGCACGGCCGCGGCCCGCTGCAGCTCGGACAGGATCAGCCCGGGTTCCACGGTGGCGGTGCGAGCCTCGGGGTCCAGGGCGATCAGCCGGTTGACATGCCGGGAGAAGTCCAGCACCAGGCCCGGCCCGACGGCGTTGCCGGCGCAGGAGGTGCCTCCGCCCCGGGCAGTCAGCGGCGTCTGGGTGCGAGCGGCCACCTGCAGTGCCAGTGCCACCTCGTCGGCGTGCCGCGGAAACACCACCACCTGGGGAACCACCCGGTAGTTGGAGGCGTCGGTGGAGTACTCGGCGCGCCGCCGGCTGCTGGCATCGACGTCGGGGACACCGGCACGGCGCAGCTCGGCGGCCAGCGTCTCGGGGTTCACGTCCTCAATCTTGTCCTAGGCGCCGGTATTCGCGCGGATCGGTGGCCAACATGGTGGCCGAGACGTTGGTCTGGTTGAAACCCTTGAAGCCCGACCGGCGCGCCAGGTTCTCCAGGTGCGAGCCGGCGGCGCCGGCCTCGGCGATCTCGGCCGCCCGCCGCGGGTCGAGCTGGCCGGCGGCCACCAGCGCGGCCAGCCGGGCCGCCGGCACCGGCCACCATTCGGCCTCGGTGAACGCCTGACGCAGGTAGGGGTAGTCGGAGAACGGGCGCATCGACGGCTGGCCCAACTCGGCCAGCGACGCGGTCAGCTCGTCGAAGGAGAACTGGCCTTCCAGGTGGTGCATGCCCGCTGCCAGCAGCGACTCCCCGTGCAGCGCGCACCACATCCCCACCGTGCCGTACCGGCCGGTCTCGGCGAGCTCGACCTGAGCGAAGTCGAGGTCGACCTCGTCGGCTGTCAGGTCCACGTCGGCGAAGATCACCCCACCGCAGCCTGGGTGTTCCAGCACCTGGGCGCCCCAGCCGGCCTGCGCGCCGGCGTAGAACCGCTCGCGCGGCCGGAACCCGAGCAGGGTCAGAAATCCGATCAGCGGCGCGAAGGCGGCCCGGGACGAGCGGAAGGTGTGGTGGTCGTTGTTGCCCCAGCCCAGGCCCAGCCGGTCCTGACGGGCGTGCTGCAGGGTGCCCGCGCTGTTGTGCCGCTGCCAGTAGTCGCGCTCCTGCCGCAAGAAATAGGACGCCGCCAGGTCCGGCCCGACGAGCTCGACCGCTGCCCGGGCCGCGGGCAGCTGAGCGCGTATCCCGGCCGGGCCGGTCAGCGTCCGGGGCCGTTCGGCCAGCAGTTGCCAGGCCTGGCCGGCGGCCCGGGCCTCGCCGGGCTGAAAGGTCTGCGGCCTGGCGCCGGTGGCCCACGAGCGCCGTTCCACGCCGGCCAGCACCACCCCGTTCTGCTCGGCCAGCACCACCCGGCGGTAGCCGGCCAGCGGCGAGCCTTCGAGTTCGAAGGCGGTGCTGTCACCGCGCACCCGGGCATAACTGGTGGCAAGGGCGGCGATGTCATCCACCCGCAGTGCCAGCTCGTAGTGCTCGGCCGGGATCACGGCGGGCAGCTGCGCCCCGGGGTGCCGCCACAGGCCGGCCCGATCGGCGGGCTGGTACCCGATGGGCTGGTAACCCACGGCGGCCAGCTCGTCGACCGTGACCGGGCCGGCGACCGAGTCCAGCCAGTCCTGCGGGCGGGTGGCCGTCTGGGTGGCCAGCCGGCTGCTGAACTCGGCCAGCTCGGAGCTCTTGCTGATCGCCTCGTCGACCAGCCGGTCGACCAGGGCTTCGGCCTGTGGATGCAGGTGCCACTCGTAGGAGGTCATGAACTCCATTCTCGCCGGGTAGCGGCTGTCGACAAAGGTGAGCACTACGAATTCTTCTGGCCTTCAGCATCAGAAATGCTAATGGAAACCAAGCACGCTCGGACAAAGCCCCGGTGGGCTGAGCTAGTCAGATACTTCCGGTATCTATTTGCTCCCTCGCTGGGGCATTCCGAAGTGAAAGCCGAGGTACTCCATGTATCAGCAGGTGCTCGACCCGGTCGCCGGGTCACTCGGCTGGAGCGCGCTGTTCGCGGCGTTGCCGATCATCGGGCTGTTCGTGCTGCTCGGCGTCGTGCGGGCCAAGGCGTGGGTGGCCGCGGCGGGCGGACTGGCGGTGGCGCTGCTGGTCGCCGTCGCGGCCTATGGGATGCCGGTCGACCAGGCGCTGCTGACCGCCACCCAGGGCGGCGCCTTCGGCCTGTTCCCGCTCGCGTGGACGTTCACCACCGCGATCTGGATCTACACGATGACGGTCGGCACCGGCCACTTCGACGTGCTGCGGCGATCGTTCGTCCGGGTCAGCGACGACCGGCGGATCCAGGCGATCGTCATCGCGTTCTGCTTCGGCTCGCTGCTCGAGGCGCTGGCCGGGCAGGGCACCCCGGTCGCGATCACCAGCGTCATGCTGCTCGCGGTGGGGTTCCGGCCGGTGCTGGCGGCCAGCACCGCCCTGGTCGCCAACACCGTGCCGGCCGCGTTCGGGCCGCTCGGACTGCCGATCACCACGTTGGCCAAGGTGACCGGCCTGCCGGCCGATGACCTCGGCGCGATGGCCGGGCGGCAGGTGCCCATCCTCGCCGTGGTCATCCCGCTGCTGGTGGTCGCGATCGTGGACGGTCGCCGGGGCGTGCGGGAGCAGTGGTGGCCGGCGCTGGCCTGCGGGCTGTCCTTCGGCCTGGCCCAGTTCGCCACCGCCAACTACCTGTCGGTCGCGCTGGCCGATATCGTCGCCGCCCTGGTCAGTGTGGGCGTGGTGACGCTGGTGGTGCGCAGGCGATCGGTGACCGTAGCCGCCCCGGCGCCGGTCCTGGTGGGCCGGAGCGGCTCGGCCGTTGGCGGTCCGGCAGTCGGTGGTTCAGAAGTTGGCGGTCCGGCCGGTGGTTCAGGAGTTGGCGGTCTGGCCGGTGGTGAAGTGCACGGCGCCAACCTGGACGCCAACGCGGCAGCGAGCGACAGTCGCGCGGACGTCCTGCGCGCTTACGCGCCGTACGCGGCGATCGTCGCGATCTTCAGCCTGTCGCAGTGGTCACCGATCACCCGGATCCTCGACTCGGCCACCACGACGTTCAACTGGCCCGGCCTGCACCTGCTGACGTCGGCGGGCAAGACCTCGTCGCTGCCGATCTACAAGCTCAACCTGCTGCTGGCGCCCGGATCGCTGCTGTTCCTGGCCGGGCTGCTCACCATGGTGGTGCTGCGGGTCCGTCCCGGTGTGGCCGTGCGGGCCTACGGCCGGGCGGTGTCGCAGCTGCGCTGGGCGATCCTCACGGTGACCTGCCTGCTGGCGCTGTCCTTCGTGATGAACGCCAGCGGCCAGGCCACCACCCTGGGCCACTGGATGGCCGGGGCCGGCGGGCTGTTCGCAATACTGTCGCCGATCCTGGGCTGGCTCGGCGTGGCCCTGACCGGTTCGGACACCTCGTCGAACTCGCTGTTCGGCGCGCTGCAGGTCTCGGCTGCCGGGCAGACCGGGCTGGACCCGACACTGCTGGCTGCCGCCAACGCCTCCGGCGGGGTGGTCGGCAAGATGATCTCGTTGCAGAACCTCACCATCTCGGCCGGCGCGGTGGGCCTGAGCGGCCAGGAGGGCAACCTGTTCCGGCGGATGTTCGGCTGGAGCCTGCTGCTGCTGTCCGGGATGTGCCTGATCGTGGGGCTGCAGGCGACGCCGGTGCTGTCCTGGATGGTGCCCTGAGCGCTGACCGATCGCCGCCCGTCAGCCGTCGCTGGCCGCCGGGGGGCAGCATAAGCTTCGCTGATGCTTGCCCCCCATCAGCTGCATACCCTGCGCACCGTGCTGGCCACCGGCTCCTACGCCGGCGCGGCAGCCGAGCTGCGCTACACGCCCTCAGCCGTCTCCCAGCAGATGTCGGCGCTGGAACGGGCGACCGGCCTGGCGCTGTTCGA
The DNA here is from genome assembly GCA_036389035.1 of Jatrophihabitans sp. Classification (NCBI taxonomy): domain Bacteria; kingdom Bacillati; phylum Actinomycetota; class Actinomycetes; order Jatrophihabitantales; family Jatrophihabitantaceae; genus Jatrophihabitans; species Jatrophihabitans sp. The sequence goes on along the minus strand of DASVQQ010000033.1, from coordinate 57,517 downwards.
GCGCAGCGCGCAGAGCGTGCGGCCGACCGCGCACGCCCACCTGCTGGCCGAGCGGGCCGCCGACGTGCTGGCGCTGCTGGCCGGCCTGGACCGCGAGGTGGCCGCGATCGCCCGGGGCGAGACCGGCCAGTTGCGGATCGGCAGCTTTCCGACCGCCTCGGCCAGGCTGCTGCCGGCCGCGCTGGCCACCCTGCGCCAGCAGCGTCCGGGCGTCGAGATCGAGGTGGACGAGGGCGAGCTGGACGCGCTGCTGCCCCGGTTGCTCTCCGGTGAGCTCGACCTGGCACTGGCCTATCGCTATGACACCGTGCCGGCCGGCTGGCCCGGCCGGCTGGCCGAGACCGAGCTGCTGCGCGAGCCGCTGTTCCTGCTGCTGCCGGCCGGACACCGGCTGGCCGGCGCCGGCCCGCTGCGGCTGGCGGCGCTGGCGTCCGAGCGCTGGGTGGCGCCGCTGGCCGACTCGCCCGGCGCGCTGAACCTGGACCGGCTGGCGGCCCGGGCCGGCTTTCTGCCCAGGGTCAGCTTTCGCAGCAACGACTACTCGGTGGTGCGCGGGCTGGTCGGGGCCGGCCTCGGGGTGGCCCTGGTTCCGGGGTTGGGCATCAGCGACACCGACGGCGTGCTGCCGACCCCGCTGCTGGGACGCTCACCGCGGCGGGCCGTGCTGGCCCTGCACCGGCCAGCGGCGCACAACAGCCTGATCGCCGCTGCCCTGACCGCGATCCGGGCCACCGCCCGCACGCTGGCCTGATCCACTCCTGATCCACTCCTGATCCACTGGCTGATCCACGGGACGCGTATCGATTTCAGTCGCCAGGGCGGTCCAGATCGCTACGCGTGGACGGGCTCAGCTGCTGAAGCAGGCCGGCGGCGCGACGCCGTCCAGGCCCAGTGCCACCGCCGCCCGGGCCGCGATCGGGCCGACCAGGTTGCCGGTGCCGTTGTAACCACCGCAGGCCACCACCCCCGGCCGGACCTGGGTCACCAGCGGGCGGGCGTCGGCGGTGTAGCCGACCGAGGCGGCCCACCGGTGGCTGACCCGCACCGCGGCGCCGGCGAACCGGGCCGCGACCCGCTCGATCCAGGCCTGCACCCCGGCGGTGGGCATCGACTGCGGCGTCCATTCCTGCTCGACGAACCGGTCCCGGCCACCGCCGACGAACAGCCGGCCGGTGAGATCCTGCTGGGCGTAGTCATAGCCCCACCGCCCGTACACCGGGCACGGCAACCGGCCCGGCGCCACCGGCTCGGTGGCCAGCATCTGCAGCCGCGCGGTCCGCACCCGGCCGGCCAGCTCGGGCAGCAGCACCTCCAGCCGGCCGTCGACGGCGACCACCACCAGCCCGGCTGACACCGCGCCGCCGGCGGTCCGGACCCGGCCGGAGCTGATCGCGGTGACCGGGCTGTTCTCGAACAACGAAGCCCGGGTCGAATACAGGGTGGCCAGCCCGAGCGCCCGGCGCGCCGGGTTCATCGCCGCGTCGTCGGGCAGGAACAGCCCGACGCCCAGCTCACCGTCGTAGCGGCGCACCGCGATGCCGTGCCGGCGCAGCACCCGGTACTGCTCGTCGCAGTCGGCCAGCTCGGCCTGCCGGTCGGCCTGCTCGGCCTGGTCCACCGGGTCACCGGGCAGCCCGGCGATCCGCAGTGAGCCGACCTGCCGGACCACCCGGGGGCCGAGCAGCCCGGCCAGCTCGCCGATCTCGGCCAGGGTCTGGCGATAGAGCTCCAGGGCGGCGCCCGGCCCCCAGCCGGCGCCGGCTCGGTGGACGCTGATGGCCGGCCCGCCGAGCAGGAAGCCGCCGTTGCGCCCGGCCGCGCCCGCTGCCACCCGGCCGGCGTCCACGCCCACCACCGACAACCCCCGGCGCAGCGCCTCACCGACCGCGGCCAACCCGCTGCCGCCCAGGCCCACCACGCACACGTCGGCGCGCAGCTCAGCCTCCAGCGCCGGAAACCCCGCCCAGCCGGCGACGTCGGGGTCGGCGTCCCAGCCGACCTCGCTCATCGAGCACAGACCGGGTGGCCCGGGCAGCCCGGCTTGCCCGGGTGACCCGGGCAGTCCAGATAGCCCGGGTGGCCCGGCATGCTCACAGCACCTTGGACAGGAACGCCTTGGTCCGCTCGTGCTGCGGGTTGGCCAGCAGTTCGCGTGGCTTGCCGGACTCGACCACCACCCCGGCGTCCATGAACACCAGCGAGTCCGCGACCTCGCGGGCGAAGCCCATCTCGTGGGTCACCACGATCATGGTCATGCCGTTGCGGGCCAGCTCCTTCATCACGTCCAGCACCTCGCCGACCAGCTCCGGATCCAGCGCCGACGTCGGCTCGTCGAAGAGCATCAGCTTGGGATCCATCGCCAGCGCCCGGGCGATCGCGACCCGCTGCTGCTGGCCGCCGGACAGCTGGGCCGGATAGGCCTTGGCCTTCTCCGACAGCCCCACCTGGGCCAGCAACTCCATCGCCCGGGCCGAGGCTGCCGCCTTCTTCTGCTTCTTCACCCGGATCGGCGCCTCGGTGATGTTCTCCAGCGCCGTCAGGTGCGGGAACAGGTTGAACTTCTGAAAGACCATCCCGATGTCGCGGCGCTGCCGGGCGGCGTCCCTGGCCGGCATCTCGTGCAGCTTGCCGCCGCGTTCGTGGTAGCCGACCAGCTCACCGTCGACCCAGAGCCGGCCGGCGGTCACCTGCTCCAGGTGGTTGATGCAGCGCAGGAAGGTGGACTTTCCCGAGCCGGACGGCCCGACCAGGCACATCACCTCGCCCCGCTCGACGGTCAGCGAGATGCCCTTGAGCACCTGCAGCGCGCCGAAGGACTTGCACACCAGCTCGCTGCGCACCATCGGCTCGCTCATCGGGTCTCACCGGTGTGGGTGCCCAGGCCCTGCTGGGCGTTCGCCAACGCTTGCAGCTGCCTGACCGACATCTTGCGCGAGGCCCCCCGGGCGAAGTAACGCTCCAGATAGAACTGCCCGACCATCAGGATCGAGGTGAAGAACAAATACCAGATCGAGGCCACCAGCAGCATCGGGATCGGGTTGAAGGTCTCCACCGACAGGTCCCGGGTGCGGCTGTAGAGCTCCTTGGTGTAGGGCACCGCGGTGACCAGCGAGGTGGTCTTGAGCATCGAGATCAGCTCGTTGCCGGTCGGCGGGATGATCACCCGCATGGCCTGCGGAAGCACGATCCGCAGCGTCGACTGGCCCCACGACATGCCCAGCGCCCGGGCCGCCTCGTCCTGGCCCTCGTCCACGCTGGTGATGCCGGCCCGGACGATCTCGGCCATGTAGGCCGCCTCGTTGAGGGCCAGCCCGATCACGGCCAGCCAGTAGTAGGTGAAGAAGGTCTGGGTCTCGATGTGGGCGAACTGGTGCACGAACGGGACGCCGAGGTCGATCCGCGGGTAGATGACGACCAGCAGCCCCCAGAACACCAGCTGCACGTACACCGGGGTGCCCCGGAAGATCCAGAGGTAGCCGAAGGCCACCCACTTCAGGATCGGGTTCGGTGACAACCGCATCACCGCAAGCACCACTCCGAGCAGGATCGCGCCGAACATCGCCAGGGCGGTCAGCGACAGCGTGATCATCGCCGCCTCGCTGACCCGCTGGTCGAACAGGTACTTCCCGACGGCCGACCAGTCATAGGCCTCGTTGGTCGCCACGCCGTAGAGGAACAGGCCGAGGAGCACCACCACCAGCACGGCCGCGATCCACCGGCCGGGCCGCCGCAGCGGCACCGCCTCGATCAGCTCAGGGCTGCTCTCGGCGGTGCCGGCGGCTTCACCGGTCCCAGGGTGTGAGACGGCCACGACTCAGCTCTGCGCGCCGTTGATGGTCGCCTCGGTGAGCCCACCGGCGCCGACCCCCCACTTGTCCAGGACCTGCTTGTAGGTGCCGTCATCGATCATCGACTGGACCGCCTTCTGCAGCGCCTGCTTCAGGCTGCCGGCGTCCTTGGCCACCACGAAGCCGTACGGGGCGGCGCCGTAGATGTCGCCGGCCAGCTGCAGCTTGCCGCTGGACTGCTTGACGGCGTACTGGGTGATCGGCGAGTCAGCGGCGAAGGCGTCGGCCTGGCCGAGGATCACCGCCTGGTTCACCGCGTCCTGGCTGTCGATCTTGATGATGGTGATGGCCTTCTTGCCCGCCGCCGTGCAGGCCTTGCTCTTGGCCGGCAGGTCGTCGGTCTCCTGGGTGGTGGTGGCCTGCACGGCGACCTTCATGCCACAGGCGTTCTCCGGGTCGACGGTCTTGCCGGCCGGGGCGGCCCACTGGGTGCCGGCGCTGTAGTAGTTGACGAAGTCGACCTGGGCCTCACGGGTCTTGTTGTCGGTGAAGGACGACATCCCGATGTTGAACTTGCCGGCCTTGACGGAGGGGATGATGTTGTCGAAGCCGGACTCCTGCAGTTCCGCCGTGACGCCGAGCTTGGTGGCCACCGCGTTGAGCAGGTCCACCTCCCAGCCGACGATCTTGCCCGATGGGTCCTTGTACTCGTTCGGCGCGTAGGGCACGTTGATGCCGGTGATGAGCTTGCCGGAGGACTTGATCGAGGCCGGCAGCAGGTCGGCCGCGGCCTGGTCCTTGCTGATCGCGCCCACGGTGGCCGAGGTGGTCGGCGTGGGCGTCTCGGGCTCATTGTCGGCGCACCCGGCCAGGGCGAGCGAGCTGGCGGCGGCCAGTCCGGCGAAGACGACGATGGAACGACGCATTCTCACTTCTCTTTTCGATACGCAGTGACAGGCATGGTTTGGGCGCGACTCTAGGCCCACCGCTCAGGACGGCGGACAGAACCCTCTCCTACGAAACTCAACCGTGACCGCCCTCGCGCCATTTATCTGCTAAGCCGGTTTCGCCGCACTGCGCGCACGGGGCCAGGCCAGGCTCAAAACCCGACCCGCTCGGCCTTGCCGAGCACCACCACGCCGCTCTCGGAGACGTGGTAGCGGCTGCGGTCTGATTCCAGATCCACGCCGATGTGGGCGCCCGGGGCGACCACCACGTTCTTGTCCAGGATGGCCCGGCGAACCACCGCGCCCTCGCCGATCACCACGTTGTCCATGATCACCGAGCCCTCGACGTAGGCGCCGTTGCGGATCTTGACGTTCGGCGACAGCACGCTGCCGCGCACCGTGGAGCCGGAGATGATCGCGCCGGCGCCGACGATCGACTCCTGGGCCAGGCCGCCGTCGACGAACTTGGCCGGCGGCAGCTGCTCGTGAAAGGTGTAGATCGGCCACTGCGCGTTGTAGAGGTTGAAGATCGGATGGACGCTGACCAGGTCCATGTTGGCGTCGTAGTAGGCGTCCATGGTCCCGACATCGCGCCAGTAGCCGCGGTCGCGCTCCTCGGACCCGGGGATGTCGTTGTCCTGGAAGTCGTACACGGACGCTCGACCGCGTTCCACCATCCAGGGCATGATCGAGCCGCCCATGTCGTGCACCGAGGTAGGGTCCTCGGCGTCGGCCCGCAGCGCCTCGACCAGCGCTTCGGTGGTGAAGATGTAGTTGCCCATCGAGGCGTAGCTGACGTCCGGGTCATCCGGCAGGCCGGGCGGGTCGGCCGGCTTCTCCAAGAACTGCAGCACCTTGCCCTTGGCGTCGGCGTCGATCACGCCGAACTGGTCGGCCTGCTCGCGCGGCACCCGGATGCCGGCCACGGTGACCCCGCAGCCGGACTCGATGTGCCGGTCCAGCATCTGCTTGGGGTCCATCCGGTACACGTGGTCGGCGCCGAAGACGGCGATATGGGTCGGCTTGTCGTCGGTGATCAGGTTCATCGACTGCAGGATCGCGTCGGCGCTGCCGGTGTACCAGCGCGGGCCCAGCCGCTGCTGGGCCGGCACCGGGGTCACGTAGTTGCCCAGCAACTGCGACATCCGCCAGGTCTGGGTGATGTGACGGTCCAGTGAGTGCGACTTGTACTGGGTCAGCACGCAGATCCGCAGGAAGCCCGCGTTCACCATGTTGGAGAGCACGAAGTCGACCAGCCGGTAGTTACCCCCGAAGGGCACAGCGGGCTTGGCCCGGTCCGCGGTAAGGGGCCACAACCGCTTTCCCTCACCGCCGGCCAGCACGATGCCGAGTACTCGCACGCCTGGAGCCATATCGCCACCCTAGCGGGATTGCCAGCTGTGTCACACCTGCCGTTCAGGCAGTGCGCGCGCTCCCGCTAGCGTGCTATGCATGCGCGCAGCCCTGATCAGCCGTGAGTACCCGCCCGAGGTGTACGGCGGGGCCGGCGTCCACATCGAGTTCCTGGCCCGCGAGTTGCGCAAGCTGATCGACGTCGAGGTGCACTGCTTCGGAGCCGAGCGCGACGAGCCGGACGTGCACGCCTACCGGACACCGCCGGGGCTGGCCTCGGCCAACCCGGCGCTGGCCACCCTGGGCGTCGACCTGGAGATCGCGGCCGGTCTGATGTCTGACGGCCGGCCGGTCGCGGACCTGGTGCACTCGCACACCTGGTACGCCAACCTGGCCGGTTACCTGGCCTCGATGATGTACGACATCCCGCACGTGGTGACCGCGCACTCGCTGGAGCCGCTGCGGCCGTGGAAGGCCGAGCAGCTCGGCGGCGGTTACCGGATCTCCTCCTGGGCCGAGCGCAGCGCCTACGAGGCGGCCGCGGCGGTGGTGGCGGTCAGCAACGGGATGCGGGCCGACATCCTTTCCGCCTACCCGGCGCTGGAGCCCTCCCGGGTGCACGTGATCCCCAACGGCATCGACACCGAGCTCTACGCGCCGGTGCCCGGCCGCGACGTGCTGCAGCGCTACGGGTTGGACCCGGACCGCCCGATCGCGCTGTTCGTCGGCCGGATCACCCGGCAGAAGGGCGTCGGGCACCTGGTCGCGGCCGCCGCCGACTTCACCCCGGGGGTGCAACTGGCGCTGTGCGCCGGCGCTCCGGACACCCCCGAGCTGGCCGCCGAGATCACCGAGGCCGTCCAGCGGCTGCAGGCCGGCCGCGAGGGTGTGGTCTGGATCCAGGAGATGCTGCCGCGCGAGCAGCTGCTGCAACTGCTCAGCGCCGCCGACCTCTTCCTGTGCCCCTCGATCTACGAGCCGCAGGGCATCGTCAATCTCGAGGCGATGGCCTGCCAGACCGCCGTGGTGGCCTCCCGGGTCGGCGGCATCCCCGACGTGGTGGTCGAGGGCGAGACCGGCCTGCTGGTGGACTACGCCGCGGATCCGAAGGAGTTCGAGGCCGGCTTCGCCGCGGCCGTCAACGAGCTGCTCGCCGATCCGCGACGGCTGCGCGCGATGGGGCTGGCCGGGCGGGAACGCGCGGTCGGCGAGTACGGCTGGGACGCGATCGCGGCCCGGACGGTGGGGCTGTACGAGTCGTTGCGCTGAGGTCGCTCGCACCGCGGGGTCAGCCGGGGCCGGCGGGGTGTCAGCCGGCCGGCGCGGTGTCAGCCGGCCGCGGTCTCGAGGTAGCGGGCCAGCAGCCGGGTGCCGAAGCCGGTGGCGCCGCGGTTGAGCAGCGGCCCGTCGGCGCCGGCCCGCGCCGGGCCGGCGATGTCCAGGTGCGCCCAGGCCACCTCGGCCACGAACGGCTGCAGGAACAGCGCCGCGGTGATCGCTCCCGGGGTGCCCGGGTCGTTGCGCGCGTCGGCCACCGGGGACTCCAACTGCTTGGCGTAGCGGTGCTCCAGCGGCATCCGCCAGATCGGCTCGCCGGTCTCCGCGCCGGCCTGCTCGAGCTGGGCGGCGAGGTCGTTGTCGTTGGCGAAGTAGCCGGCGGTCTCGGCTCCGAGCGCGGTTCTCATGGCGCCGGTCAGGGTGGCGACGTCGATCAGCACGTCCGGCTTGAGCCGGCTGACCGCGTAACCGAGCGCGTCGGCCAGCACCAGCCGGCCCTCGGCATCGGTGTTGCCGACCTCGGTGGTGCGGCCACCGAAGTGGGTGATCACGTCCGAGGGCCGCATCGCGGTTCCCGACACGGCGTTCTCGGCGGCCGGCACCAGGACGGTCACCGAGATCGCCAGCTTGCGCATCGCCGCGTACTGGATCGCGCCGAGCACCGCCGCTCCCCCGCACATGTCGGTGTGCATGTTGCGCATGCCGTCGGCCGGCTTGAGGTTCAGGCCGCCGGAGTCGAAGGTGATGCCCTTGCCGACCAGCACCACGTGCGGCGGCCGGGCGGCGCCGCTCTTTCGCCGCGGCCGGTAGCTGACCTCGATCAGCCGCGGGCCGGACGCCGAACCGCCCCCGACAGCCAGCACGCCGCCGAAGCCCTGCGCTTTCAGCCAGGCCTCGTCGCGCACGCTCACCTTGCAGCCGGCCGGGGTCAGCTGCTGCTCGGCCAGCTCTCCCATCCGGGCCGGGGTCAGCTCGTTGGCCGGAGTGTTGCCCAGGTCGCGGGCCCAACCGGCAGCGTCGGCGGCCTCGTCACCGGCGTTCAGGCCGTCCGGGTCCAGGGCGCCGATCAGGTGTAGCTGGTGCAGGTTGTCCTGGGCGTCTTTGGCCCTGCTGAACTGGTAGCCGCCGAGCACCAGGCCTTCGGCCAGCGCCCGGCTCTGCTGCGGGCTGGGGGCGTGGATGGCCACCGCGATGCTGCGGGACTCGGGCAGCCGCTCGATCCGCCGGCCCAGTGCGACCGCCGCCACCCGCAGGTCCTCGGGGCCGGCGTCGCCGAGGCCGACGATCAACACGGTCGCCGGCACCGCGCCGGGCAGGGTCACGGTGTGCAACGCGCCGGCCTCGGCGCCGGGCTGCTCGTCCGAGACGTAGCGAGCGCACGCCTCGGCGGCAGCCACCGGCAGCACCGTGGTGTCGATCTCGTGGGACTGCAGCTCTGAACCGATCAGGCCGAGAGCCACCACATCCGCGGCGGCGGAGCGCTCGGGAATCTGCAACAGGATCACAGAGGACCTCTATAGGGCTAGGGCGGGAAAGGGGGCGGCATGGCACGGCCCCAGCCATGCCCCGTGCGATGGCGCCGCACAGAACTCGACTGGGGCCGAATGGGTGGCCCGCTAACCCACGGCTGCTGACAGCGCCTGCGACAGCGCGCTTGCCTCATCGGCAGAAAGCTCGACGACGAGACGGCCGCCGCCTTCCAGCGGGACACGCATCACCAAGCCGCGCCCCTCCTTGGTGACTTCCAGCGGACCATCACCCGTCCGCGGCTTCATCGCCGCCATCCGTGCCTCCTATGCGATAAGAACTGCACCATCACGTCAGCCGATCAGCGTTCGATCGGGCAGTGTGATGCCATTGTCTCGCATCGCCGCTGATGCGGCCAAAGCGGCCCGGTGCAAAGGCGCACGGACCGGCCGATGTCCTAGGCTGCAGCTATGGCTGACGTGCTGCTGATCGACCGCGCCGACGGTGTGGCGACCCTGACGATGAACCGCCCCGAGTCGCTGAACGCGCTGTCGACCGAGCTCAAGGACGCGCTGGTGCAGGCGCTGGCAGATGTCGGAACAGACGACTCCGTGCGGGCTGTGGTGCTGACCGGGAGCGGCCGGGGATTCTGCGTCGGCCAGGACCTCAGCGAGCACGTCCAGCTGCTGCAGGCCGGCGATCCGGCTCCGCTGCGCACGGTGGTCGAGCACTACAACCCGATCGCGCTGTCACTGACCCAGATGCCCAAGCCGGTCATCGCGGCGGTGAACGGAACGGCCGCCGGCGCCGGCGCCTCGTTCAGCTTCGCCTGCGACTTCCGGATCGTCGCCGAGGGAACCAAGTTCGTGCTGGCCTTCGGCAATATCGGACTCAGCCTGGACAGCGGCGCGTCCTGGACGCTGCCCCGGCTGATCGGCGCCGGCCGGGCCCTGGAGCTGTGCATGCTCGGCAAGCCGATCACCGCCGAGACGGCCCAGCAGTACGGCCTGGTGACCCAGCTGGTGCCGGCTGATCAGGTGCTGGCCACCGCCCAGCAGCTGGCCGCCCAGCTGGCCGCCGGGCCCACCGTGGCCTATGCCAGCATCAAGAGCGCCATCCACTACGCCGCGACGTCGACGTTCGAGCAGGCGCTGGGCAACGAGGCCGTCCTGCAGGCTGCCGCCGGCGCCACCGAGGATCACCGGGCGTCCGTGGCCGCTTTCGTCAACAAGGAGAAGCCGGTCTTCCTCGGCCGCTGAGCCGCTGTCGTCGGGTGAGGCGGCGCTGGCCGCTGAGCCGCTGTTGCCGGGAGAGGCGGCGCAAGCCGCTCAATCAGCGGCGGTGCAGCTCACCCAGTCAGCTCTTGGGTGGCCGCCGATGGCGGGAGGGACTCGGTCTCGTCGGCCAGTACGCAGGCGGGTCTCGCCGAGGATCAGTGGTGGCGTGACGCTTGTCGCTACGAATCTCGTGGATGAGGATCAGGCGCTGCCCGTTCGCTTCTTCAACCTCGCGCATGACCGGCCGGATGGCGGCCAGTATCGCTCCCATCGCGAGGGCGAGGCCGTTGAGTCCGCCGCTGTCACCGCGACCTGTCTGCTGCCGGTAGCGGATGTGGTGCAGCCCGGAGTCCCGGATTGCCCGGCACTCGTCAGCGTCGTCGAGTTGCCTGCTGTCGTTGGTGAGGATTGCGTCGAAGCCACGCCCAGCAGCATCTGCCAGCAGGTTGAGATCCTTCTTGCTCTTCCAACGTAGGTCATCGACGTGCAGCACATCATGGCCGGTGAGCACGCGTTGAAGCGCGGGCAGCAGTGGTTTCGGCACGTCTTCGTCCAGGAGCAGCCTCACTGACGACCCGTCAGGCCACTGCTCGCGGACGACGGAATTTCTCGACATACCGCGCGAAGTCCGCAGCGCCGCGCGCAGCCTCCTCCGGCACTGAGGGGTAGAGCTCTCGTATCGAGGATGCGGCCATTCCGTCTTGCAGCAGGCTCGCCACCAGGTCGTAGGGCACCCTGGTCCCCTCGATGACGGGAAACCCGCCCCGGATTTCAGGGTCCACCGACACGCCCGGCTTGGGCCGCCGCAAATCGACGACATCCTCGTGCTGCATGTTGACGAACGGAGCAAGGATGTCGACCATCTGAGCGAGTACCTGCTGTCCAGGGTTGTGCGTCAGGTCGACCGCCTCGCCGGAGGACAACCTCCACTCGATGTCTTGCCCCGAGCTGACCATGTCATAAGCGGACAGGTGTTCGTCCTGGCCGAGGCGTCGAAGGCTGGCGACAGCCTTTCGGATGCGCTGCAATGGCACCTTCCGACTGCGCAGGTAGACGAATGTCCGCAGGGCCACCACGTCGCGGAAGGAGTAACTCACTCGGGTGCGCGGCTCGTAATGCTCGGGCGCGAGGAGCGGCTCAGGGGCCTGCGCCGAACGCCAATAGGCCAACTGCCCAGTCGACGCTCCACTAAGCGCTGCCGCCACCTCTGGCGTGAATGACATGTTCCCCCCTCGCTGAAGATAGTGGCATTAGCCGCCAACAGCCTTTATAAGGCGCGCAGGCTCCCACGTCGGCACCTATTGCTCACGCGGTGGCCCGCCAGCAGTAGGAGACGTGGTCATCGACTATGCCGGTGGCCTGCATCATCGCGTAGGCGGTGGTCGGGCCGACGAAGGCGAAACCGCGGCGCTTGAGTTCCTTGGCCATCGCCTTGGACTCCGGTGTCATCGCCGGCACGTCGGTCAGCAGCGCCGGCCGCTGGTGCTCGGGCGGGGCGAAGGACCACAGCAGCTCGGTCAGGCCCTCGGGGACGTTGTCGAGAATAGCCCGGGCGTTGTTCACCGCCGCGTCGACCTTGGCCCGGTTGCGCACGATCCCGGCGTCGGCCAGCAGCCGCTGCCGGTCGGCCTCGCCGAAGGCGGCCACCGTGGCGATGTCGAAGCCGGCGAAGGCCGCCCGGAAGTTCTCGCGCTTGCGCAGGATGGTCAGCCAGGACAGCCCGGATTGGAAAGCTTCCAGGCTCAGCCGCTCGAACAGCGCGTTGTCACCGCGCAACGGCACGCCCCACTCGCTGTCGTGGTAGGCGACGTAGTCCGGCGCGCTGTCGCCCCAGTCGCACCGGCGCAAGCCGGCGGCGCCCGTGTCATCGTCGCACCGGCGCAAGCCGGCTGCGGCTCCTTCGGTCATTCGGAGCCCTTGGAACTGTCCGACTCGGGACGAGACTCCACCGGTCGCGACTCAGCCGGGCGCTCCACTGGCCGGGGCTCGGGCCGCGGCTCGGCCGTCCGGCTCAGGCCGCCGGCTGCCTGGGACCGCAGCCGGGCGATCTCCTCATCGCGCACCACGATCTCGGCGGCCAGCCGGTCGATCAGGTCGTCGGTCTCGGCGAACCGGTAGCCGCGCACGCCCACCGGGATGCGCACCCGTTCCAGATCGCGCCGGTCCATCCGCCGGTCGGCCGGCAGCTCGAAAGGCCGGTTGTCACGCTGCGGGGTCAGCGACAACCCGCCGGGTAGCAACGCCACGATGCCGTAGAACAGCAGCGCCGCGACCACCAGGCCCAGCAGCAGGTAGCCGAGCAGCAACATGAGCAAATCCTGGCACGCCGAGCCGACAACCGTCGACACGGGCCCGCCACGGCCCGCGCCGCGGCGCTCAGATCAGCGCGAACGCGTCCTCGACGCAGTTCACCCGGTGCAGCTGCTGCCAGGCGGCCGGACGGACGAAGCCGCGCTCGATCAGCGACTCCAGGAACTGCCAGAGCGGCTCGTAGAAGCCGTCGGGGTCGAGCACGATCACCGGTTTCGGATGCATGCCCAGCGAACCCGAAGTCCAGACCTCGAAGAACTCCTCCAGGGTGCCGATGCCGCCGGGCAGCACCAGGAAGGCGTCGGCGTGGGCGTCCATCAGGGCCTTGCGCTCGCGCATGGTGTCGACCACCAGCAGCTCGTCGGAGTCGGTGTCGGCCACCTCGTAGTCCACCAGGTGCTGCGGGATGACCCCCAGCGTGCGAGCGCCGTGCGCGCGGGCCTGGGCGGCCACCTCGCCCATCATCGAGACCCGGCCGCCGCCGGAGACCAGCCGGTGGCCGCCGTCGCCGATCCGGGCGCCGACCTCGGCCGCCAGCTTCAGGTAGGACTCGTCGATGCCGGAGGCGGAGGCGCAGAAGACGCAGATCGAGGCCATCTGCTACCGCGGCCCGCGGGCCGGGCCCACAGCGCCGCCGCCGGAGTTACTGGGCATCGCCGGCGCCGGCCGAGCGCGCTTCGGCGTGCGCGGCGTTCTCGGTCAGCTCCTGCGCCGAGCGGCGCGCATCGGCCGCGGCGATGATCGACACCGCTTCCTCGACGTCGTCGGTGACCCGGATCAGCTCCAGGTCCGCGGCCCCGATCTTGGCCTCGGGCAGCACCGTGTCGCGGATCCAGTCCAGCAGTCCCGCCCAGTACCGCTCGCCGAACAGGATCACCGGGAACCGGGTGACCTTGCGGGTCTGCACCAGGGTCAGCGCCTCGAACAGCTCGTCCAGGGTGCCGAACCCGCCGGGCAGGATCACGAACGCCTGCGCGTACTTGACGAACATCGTCTTGCGGGCGAAGAAGTACCGGAAGGTCAGCCCGATATCGACCCAGTCGTTGAGCCGCTGCTCGAACGGCAACTCGATCCCCAGGCCGACCGAGGTGCCGCCGGCCTCGGAGGCGCCGCGATTGGCGGCCTCCATGGCGCCGGGGCCGCCGCCGGTGATCACCGCGTAGCCGGCCTGGGCCAGCGCCGCGCCCAGCTGCCGGGCCTGCTGGTACTCCGGGTGCTCGGCGTCGGTGCGGGCCGAGCCGAACACCGAGACCGCCGGTCCGAGTTCGGCGAGCAGGCCGAAGCCCTCGACGAACTCCGACTGGATGCGCAGCACCCGCCAGGGGTCGGCGTGCAGCCAGTCCGTCGGGCCGCCGGAGTCCAGCAGCCGCTGGTCGGTGGTGGCGGCATCGGGCTCGACTTGGCCGCGCCGGAACACCACCGGTCCGCGGTGTCGCTCGGCCGGCAGCCTGCCGTCAGGTCGTCCGTTGGTCATCCCGCCACCCTAGTTCGTGGCACCGGCCGGCGGATTCCCCAGAAAGCCCACCAGCAGTCGCTCACAGCGCTCCAGCTGCGCCAGCTCCACCGACTCATCGGCCCGGTGCGCCAGGTTCGGGTCACCGGGGCTGAAGTTCAGCGCGGGAATGCCCAGCGCGCTGAACCGGGCGACGTCGGTCCAGCCGAGCTTGGCGGCCACCTCACCGCCCAGCGCGGTCACCGCCTGCCGGGCCAGCGGCCGGTCCAAGCCCGGCCGGGCTCCCGGGGAGGAATCGAGCACGGTGAGTTCGAAGCCCTCGAACACCTCGCGCAGGTGGGCCTCGGCCTCGGCCTCCGAACGGTCGGGGGCGAAGCGGTAGTTGACAGTCACCAGGCAGCGGTCCGGAATCACGTTGCCGGCCACCCCGCCCTCGATGAACACCGCATTCAGGCCCTCCCGGTAGGTCAGTCCCTCGACCTCGACCTCCCGGGCGCGGTAGTCGGTCAGCCGCGCCAGGATCGGCGCCGCCAGGTGGATGGCGTTGACCCCGAGCCAGGACCGCGCGCTGTGCGCACGCCGGCCGGCGGTGCTCAGCTGAGCGCGCATGGTGCCCTGGCAGCCGCCTTCGACGGTCCCGTTCGTCGGCTCCAGCAGGATCGCCAGGTCAGCCTGCAGCAGTTCCGGATGCTCGGCGGCGACCCGGTTCAAACCGTTGCGGGCAGCCTCGACCTCCTCGCAGTCATAGAACAGCCAGGTCAGGTCGAGGGCCGGCTCCAGCGCCCCGGTGCCGACGAGTTCGGCCACTCGCAGCTGCAGCGCGACGCCGGACTTCATGTCCGAAGTCCCGCAGCCGTGCAGCCTGCCCTCGGCCAGCCGGGAGGGCAGGTTGCCCGCGATCGGCACCGTGTCCAGGTGCCCGGCCAGCACCACCCGCTGCGCTCGGCCGAGCTCGGTGCGCGCGATCACCACGTTGCCCAGCCGCCGCACCGACAGCCGGCCATGGCGGCGGACGGCGGCCTCCACGGCGTCGGCGATCCGGGCCTCGTTCCCGGACACCGACTCGATGTCGACCAGGTCGGCGGTGAGCTGGGCCGCCGACCGGCTCAGCTCCAGAACAGCGGGCGTAACGGGCGCGGCGGGCTCGGCGGGCTCGGCCGGCTGGACAGGAGTTCTCGTCACGCCAGCAGGTTAGTCGCCGCGCGGATGGTTAGGGTGTCGGCGTGACCCCCAGCTCTGACGACCGGCCCGCTGACGACCGGCCCGGCTTCGGCCACGGCTTCGGCCTGGCCAGCATCGCCGCCGACGGCTCCGTCCTGGACGTCTACTACCCCGACCCGGCCCTGGGGCGTCCCGGGCCGGACGCCGGCGCGCCGGCCGAGCTGTCGGCGCTGACCGGCTCCGACGAGCTGCGCGGGGTGCGTACCGAGGTGCTGTCCAGGGTGGTCGAGCTGGCCGCCGAGCCGGTGGACGCAGCCGATGTCTACCTACGCCTGCACCTGCTCTCACACCGCCTGATCGCCCCGCACGGGCTGAACCTCGGCGGTGTCTTCGGGCTGCTGAACAACGTGGTGTGGACCAGCCACGGGCCGTGCGCGGTGGCCGGCTTCGACCAGGTGCGCACCAGGCTGCGGGCCCGTGGCCCGGTCACCGTCTACGGCGTCGACAAGTTCCCGCGGATGGTGGACTACGTGCTGCCCGCCGGCGTGCGGATCGCTGACGCCGACCGGGTTCGCCTCGGCGCCCACCTGGCCCCCGGCACCACCGTGATGCACGAGGGCTTCGTCAACTACAACGCCGGCACGCTCGGCGCCTCGATGGTCGAGGGCCGGATCTCGGCCGGGGTGGTCGTCGGGGACGGCTCGGACGTCGGTGGCGGCGCCTCGATCATGGGCACCCTGTCCGGCGGCGGCAAGGAGGTGATCTCGGTCGGTCGGCGCTGCCTGATCGGGGCCAACGCCGGCATCGGGATCTCGTTGGGCGATGACTGCGTGGTGGCTGCCGGGACCTATGTCACAGCCGGTTCCAAGGTGGTGCTGCCGGACGGAACTGTTCGCAAGGCCGCGGAGTTGTCAGGGCAATCCGGCCTGCAGTTCTGGCAGAACACGGTGACCGGCGCCCTGGAGGTCCGGCAGCGCAGCGGCGCCGGCATCGCGTTGAACACCGACCTGCACGCCAACTGAGTCGAGGTAGAAGAGATCGGAGGGGACAGAGCGGTGGCGGGTCGGGCGCAGCGCGGTGGCATCGCCCTGCTGGTGGTGGTGATCGTGCTGGGCGCGTTGGCCTTCGGCGCCCGGACGCTCTGGCGAGCCGCCCAGTCGGTGGTCAAGCCCGACGGCTGTGACGTGGGCAGCTACTTCCTGGAGCTGGAGCAGGCCCAGATCGCCTCGGCCATCGTCGGGGTGGTGCTCAAGCGCGAGCTGCCCGAACGAGCGGCGGTGCTGACCATCGGCGCCGCCTTGCAGGAGTCCAAGCTGCGCAACATCCCGGCCGGCCGGGGTGACCGGGACTCGGTCGGCATCCTGCAGCAGCGGCCCTCGCAGGGCTGGGGCACGCCCGAGCAGATCGCCGACGTCCGCTACGCGACCGGAAAGTTCCTGGACGCGCTGGTGCGGGTGCCCGACTGGCAGGAGGGCGCGCTGGCCACCGTGGTGCAGACGGTGCAGATCTCCGCCGACGGCTCGGCCTATGCCCGGCACGAGGACCAGGCGCAGGCCCTCACCGACGCCCTGTTCGGCAGCACCCCGGCCGGGGTGTCATGCCGCTTCGACCAACCCGACCGCTCGGCCCAGCCGGCCGCGGTGGCGGCGGCGTTGACCCGCGACCTGCCGGTCAGCACTCCGGCAGTGGCCGGCAAGGCGGTCACCGTCACCGACGCCGGGTGGGCCACCGCGGCCTGGTTCGTCTGCAACGCCGACCGGCTGGGTATCGAGTCGGTGCGCCACGACGGCAAGCGCTGGAGCTATTCCGACGGCTGGAAGGACGACGACGCCGCTAGGAGTTCAGCCGTGGTCGCGACGCTGGCGCGCTGAGCCGCCCGAGGCGCGGTGGGCGTGACTAGTGCTCGCCGGCCTGCGGCGGCAGGGCCACTATGAAGGCCGGATCCGCTTCGGTCTTGCCCACCTTGGACGCACCGCCCGGTGAGCCGAGCTCATCGAAGAAGTCGACGTTGGCCTGGGTGTACTCGCGCCACTTGTCCGGCACGTCGTCCTCGTAGAAGATCGCCTCCACCGGGCACACCGGCTCGCACGCCCCGCAGTCCACGCACTCGTCCGGATGGATGTAGAGCATCCGGCCACCCTCATAGATGCAGTCGACCGGGCACTCCTCGATGCATGCCTTGTCCAGCACATCGACGCAGGGTTCGGCGATCACGTAGGTCACTGGAAGGTCCTCCTGGTACGGGTTGGTGCTGGTCAAAGCGGTGCGTCGTCACACTGGTGCATAGTATGCCGGTCATGCTCTCTGCCGGGCTCGTGGGGCGACGGATAGTTCTGCGTTACCGGCGCGCGGACGGCAAGCTTCCACCTCTTTCGGACGTGGTCGGCGAGCTGGCGTCCTTGACACCGACCACAGCTATCGTCGCCGGTCCGAACGGCCTGACCACCGTCGATCGTGCTGCGATCGTGGCGGTCCGGGCGGTGGCCCCGCACCGGCGCCAGATCCTGGAGCTCGAACGCATCGCCCGCCGGGGCTGGCGGGCCGCCGAAGTGGTCGATCTCGACGGCTGGCTGCTGCACGCCGACCACGGCTGGACCGGCCGGGCGAACTCGGTGCTGCCGCTGGTCACCCCCCGCCGCCCGCTTGCCGAACTGCTGGCCGCGGCCGGCCGGTTCTACGCCGAGCGCGGGCTGCCGGTGTGGGTCCAGCTGCCGCTGCCGGCGCGCGGGCTGCTCGATGCCGAGCTGGCGGGCCGGTGCTGGAGCGTGCAACGGCCGGCCGTCCTGCTGAGCGCGCCGATCAGCGGCTCAGCCGAGGCCTGGGGCGGCGACGAGGGGGTGCGGCTGGACCCGGTCGCCTCCGATGCCTGGCTGCAGGGTTACCACTACCGCGGCGGCCCGCTGCCCGAGCACGCGGTGCGGTTGCTGGGCCGCCACGACCGGGTCCGGTTCGCCTCGCTCAGCCGCGACGGCTCGGTGGTCGGGGTCGCCCGGGGGGCGGTGGACGAGGCCTGGCTGGGGGTCACCGCCGTCGAGGTGGCGCCCGCGCATCGCCGCTCAGGGGTGGCCAGCACGCTGATGCGAGCGCTGGCCGACTGGGGACGAGGTCAGGGAGCCAGCCAGTGCTACCTGCAGGTCGACGCCGACAACTCCGCGGCGTTGGCGTTCTACCAGCGGCTGGGGTTCAGCGCTCACCATCGCTACCACTACCGCGCCGCGCCAGCCGAGAGCTGAGCCACCGGCCGGTCCACGCACCCGGGCGGCCGGCCCGCCAGATGGTGAGCAGGCCGGCCAGCGTGCCGAACCCGAGCAGCGAGTAGGAGATGTAGGCCGCGTCCCCGGCCGGCAGCAGCACGTCGCCCTCGGGCGTGGCGCCGGCCAGCACGAAGGTGGTCACCAGCCAGCCGGCCACCGGCGGAACCGCCGAGAGCATCGTGTCGGTGAGGCCGCGCGAGAGTGCCGGCAGCGCCACGTTGCTGAGCACCGCCAGCGCCGGGGCCAGCGGGATCAGCGTCTGCCCGATCCGGCTGGGCACCAGCAGCACCTCGATCACCGCGGTCAACGCGCCGGCGGCGGCGAACAGCAGGTAGCCCACTGCCAGCAGCGCGGCATGCGGGCGGGCTGCCGGATAGCCCGGCCCGCCGGTCACCGCGCCGGTCGCGGCGCCGGCCGGACCGCCCCGGCTCATCCGGCGACCGGATTGAACGACGGGGCCGGATGCGCGGTGACCCCGGCGAACAGGTCGGTCTCGCGGCCGTGGGCATCGCGCTCGCCGGCCGGGCTGCCGTGGGCCAGCCGGAAGTACTCGGTGCTCGTCGACAGCTGGCCGAGGTTGTTCGACAGCGCGAAGAACGGCGCGCGCACCGTGACCTGGGTCCGGTGAGCGGCCAGCGCGCGCAGCTTGGCCCCGGCCTGCGCCTCGGCCGCGATGGCGGTGCTCACCAGCTCGTCGTCGCAGCCGAACGGCAGCTCGTCCACCGAGTCGACGCCGGTGAACCCGATGCCCGGACCGGCCGCCCGCAATGCCTGCTCCCCGGCGGCCAGCACCGAGCGGGGCGTCGCGGTCCAGTACAGCTTGCTGACCTGCCAGCCGGGCCCCTCGGCGGCGAAGCCCGGGTCCGCGGCCGCGGCGACCGCGGCGGTGCTCACCCGGTGAGCCATGATGTGGTCGGGATGGCCGTAACCGCCGTCGGGGTCATAGGTGATCAGCACCTGCGGGCGCACCTCGCGGATCACCTCGACGAGCGCGCTGAGGGCCGCCTGGAACACCGCGGGCTCGGTGTCGGCACGCCAGAGCGCCCGGGCCTTGCCATTGGCGGGATCGCCCATCATGCCGCTGTCGCGAAAGCGCCCGGCCCCACCGAGGAACCGGTGATCGGTGACTCCCAGTTCGGCCATCGCGGCGGACAGCTCGGCGATCCGCCAGCCGCCGAGCTGATCGGCGTGGCCGGCTGCCAGCAGCGCCAGCTCGGGCGTCAGCACCTCACCCTCCTCACCGAGGGTGCACGTCACCAGGGTGACCTGGGCGCCGGCGGCGGCGTAGTGGGCCATGGTGGCCCCGGTGCCGATGGTCTCGTCGTCGGGGTGCGCGTGCACCAGCAACAACCGGCGGGCGGGCAGGCTCCGGCTCGGCTGCTCGGCCCCGGACTCGTGGATCACCATTCCCAAGATAGGCGCCGCGGCTGAGCGGCCCCACGCCCACCCGGGCAGCGGCTCATCAGAGCGCGGTGGCTCCGGTTCCGGGCTCGACCTCGCCGGTGATCCCGAGATCCTCGCCGGAGGCGATGTCGGCCCGGGCCTCCGGGAAGTGGCAGGCCACGAACTGCATGGGCGCCTTGGCGTCCAGTGCCGGGACATCGGTGCGGCAGCGCTCCCGATCGGTCTCGGACAGCACCGCGCGGTACTTGGGGCAGCGGGTGTGGAACACGCAACCCGACGGCGGGTTGATCGGGCTGGGCAGGTCACCGATCAGCAGGATCCGCTCCCGCCGGCCTTCCTTCTTCGGGTCCGGCACCGGCACCGCGGACATCAGCGAGTGCGTGTAGGGGTGCATCGGGGTGGAGTAGAGGGTGTCGCGCGGGGCAAGCTCCATGACCTTGCCCAGATACATCACCGCCACCCGGTCGGCGATATGGCGCACCACCGACAGGTCGTGGGCCACGAAGATGTAGGCCAGCTTGTACTCGTTCTGCAGGTCCTCGAGCAGGTTGACCACCTGCGCCTGGATCGAGACGTCCAGCGCCGAGACCGGCTCGTCGCAGACGATCAGCTTCGGACGCAGTGCGATCGCCCGGGCGATGCCGATCCGCTGCCGCTGGCCGCCGGAGAACTCGTGCGGGTAGCGGTTGTAGTGCTCGGGGTTGAGTCCGACCCGCTCCATCAGGCTCTGGACCTCGGCCTTGACACCGCGCTCGGTCTTGGACTTCTGGATCAGGAACGGCGCCCCGACGATGGTGCCGATGGTGTGCCGGGGGTTCAACGAGGAGTAGGGGTCCTGAAAGATCATCTGGATGTCGGTCCGCAACGCCCGCATGTCGCTCTTCTTGAGCTTGGCGATGTCCTGACCGCCGAAGTAGATCTCGCCGGCCGTCGGGTCGAGCAGCTTGGTCACGACCCGGCCGGTGGTGGACTTGCCGCAACCGGACTCGCCCACCAGGCCCAGCGTCTCTCCGGCCCGGACCGCGAAGGACACCCCGTCCACGGCCTTGACGGCGCCGATCTGGCGCTGGATCAGGATGCCCTGCTTGATCGGGAAGTGCTTGGTGAGCTTGTTGACCCGCAGCAACGCGTCGGAGTCATCGGCAGCGGGCTCGAGCGAGACGTCGTCGGGCACGCCGGCGTCGGAGTGGGTGGCTGTGCTCATGTGTGGGGAGTCTCCTCGTCGGCTTACAGCGTGGGCTTGATCTCGTCGGCCCATATCCGACGGCGCTCGTCCGGCTCGATGTGGCAGCGCAACGCGTGCCCGGCCGAGCCGCCCGAGGTGGGCAGCAACTCCGGACGATCGGTGAAGCAGCGACGGCCGGGCACGTGGTCGGTGAACCCGCAGCGGGGATTGAACACGCACCCCTTGGGCACCTGGATCAGCGAGGGCGGCTGGCCAGGGATCGGCTGCAGGCGTTCCTGCCGGGTGCGGTCCATCCGCGGCATCGAGGTCAGCAGGCCCCACGCGTAGGGCATCTCCGGCTCGTAGAACAGGTCGTTCACCGACCCGGTCTCCACGCACTGGCCGCCGTACATCACCACGACCTGGTCGCAGGTCTCAGCGACCACGCCGAGGTCGTGGGTGATCAGGATGATCGCGGAGTTGAACTCCTTCTGCAGGTCCTTCATCAGGTCCAGGATCTGGGCCTGGACGGTGACGTCCAGAGCGGTGGTCGGCTCGTCGGCGATCAGCAGCTTCGGGTCGCACACCAGGGCCATCGCGATCATGGCGCGCTGCCGCATGCCGCCGGAGAACTGGTGCGGGTAGTCGCTGAAGCGCTTCTCGGGGTTCGGGATGCCGACCCGGTCGAGCATCTCGATCGTGCGCTTCTTGGCCACCGACTTGGAGACCTTGTTGTGCACCAGGTAGGCCTCAGAGATCTGGGCGCCGACCCGGTAGAAAGGGTGCATCGCCGACAGCGGGTCCTGAAAGATCATCGCCATCTTGTCGCCGCGCAGTGAGCGCATCTCGTCTTCGCTGGCTCCCACCAGCTCGGTGCCGTCCAGCCAGATCTCACCGGTGATCCGGGCCTGCGAGCCCTTGTGCAGCCCGAGGATCGCCTGCGAGGTGACCGACTTGCCGGAACCGGACTCCCCCACGATGCCCATGATCTCGCCGCGCCGGACGTCGAAGGACAGCCCGTCGACGCCCTTGACGAGGCCGTCCGCGGTGGGGAAGTGGACCCGGAGGTCGCGTACCGATAGGAACGCGTCGCCAACCTCTGGCTTTTCGAGGCGGATGGCGGCGGGCTGGGCAGTCACTGAATGGGTCTCCGGTCTCTAGCTGTAGCTCACGCGCGGATCAACGAAGGCGTAGCCGATGTCGACGATGATGTTGGCGACCACCACGGCGAACGTGGCGACGATGGTCACCCCGAGGATCACCGGCAGGTCCTGGCTGTTGATCGCCTTGATGCTGATCAGGCCGAGGCCGGGCAGGTTGAACACCGATTCGGTGATCACGGCGCTGCCGATCAGCTGGCCGAGGTCGAGGCCGAAGATCGTCACGATCGGGGTCAGCGCGGCGCGCAGGCCGTGTTTGACGACCACAGTGCGCCGGGCCAACCCCTTGGCCCGGGCGGTGCGGACGTAGTCCTCGCTCATCGTCTCGAGCATGTTGGCCCGGGTCAGCCTGGCGTAGAGCGCCGCGAAGATGAAGGCCAGTGCTAACCACGGCAGGATCATCGATCTCAACCACTGTTCGGGGTCGGAGGTGATCGAGGCGTAGTTGGTGTTGGGTAGCCAGCCCAACTTGTACTTGAAGACCAGCAGCAGGATCGGGCCGGTGAAGAAGATCGGCAGCGAGACGGCCGCCAGCGCCATCGTCATCGCGGCCCGATCGAAGAATGAGCCTCGCTTGAGGGCCGAGATCGAGCCGATGGTCAGCCCGCCGACCAGCCAGAGAACGGCCGCGCCGAGGGCGATGCTGAGCTCGACCGGCAACGCCCTCATGATCATCTCGCTGACCGGCAGTTGTTGCCGGAAGGAGTAACCCAGGCACGGGGCCGCGCACTCCACGGTCGCGCCGGTGTCGTCTCCCAGGGTGCGGCCGAACAGGATTCCGCCGCCCCAGTCGAAGTACTGCTTCCACAACGGGAGATCGAACCCGAAGCGCGCTTCGATCAGCCTCAGGCCCTCTTCATTGGGTGGGATCTTGCCGACATAGAACAGTGCGGGTGACACGCCGGCGATCTTGGGGCCCACCTGGAAGATGAAGAACGTGACGAAGCTCGTCACCAGGAGCACCAACACACCGCCGATCGAGCGGCGAATGATGTATCTGATCATCGTGTTTGCGTGTCCGTGGCCGACCCGAGCGTACCCGGGCCGGCCACAGACACTGCCACCTCTCTAGTCAGCTGAGAAACTCACCTGTACTGCGACTGCACTTGCTTACTTGCCGTCGCTGACGCCGATGTTGACGAAGTCGTAGTACGACCCCAGCGCCATGTTGTTACGGACGTTGGTCAACCGCGGGTTGCGGTAGTACAGCGTCTTGTCGTAAATGAACGGCAGGTCTACCGCGAGCTCCATAACCCGAGCGTCGAGCTCCTTGAACAGGTCCTCGTGCTTGCCGGTGGTCTTGGAAGCCTGGGCAAGCAGATCATCGATCTTCTTGTCCTTGATCTGGGTGTAGTTACCACCACCGGGCGGGGCGTAGCTCGCCACGATGGAGGTCCAGAAGCCGCCACCGGTCGGGTAGTCAGAACCCCAGCCGGCCTGAGCCATGCCGATGCCGACGCTCTTGACCGTCTCCGGCTTGCCGATGTAACCACCGTAGTAGCCGGACTGAGCGTGCACAGCCGCGCCTAGCTTGATGCCGACCCGCGCCAGGGCGGACTGAGCGGCAGTGAAGACCGCCGGGCCCTTGCCTGCGTTCACGTAGGCCATCTTGGTCGCGAAGCCGTTCGGCTTGCCGCACTGCTTCAGCTCGTCCTTGGCCTTCGCGAGGTCACCGGTGTTGTCGGGTCCGGGGGGGTACGGGTTGGCCTTCGGGTCGTGACCGGGAACGGTCGGCTGCGCCATCGTGTGGGCGATGTCGCCACCGTATGTGCCACCGCGCGCCCGCTGCAGGTCGACCTTGTTGATCGCGTAGAAGATCGCCCGGCGGCAGTGAACGTCAGGGATCACCGACGGGAAGACCGAGAAGTAACGGACGTAGGAGGACACCGGGTTGTCGGCGTTCTTCTTCAGATCCGGGTTGTTGATGATGTTGGTCTGGAACGCGGCCTGCACGCCACCGTCAGCCTGGGCGTCGGCGGTGCCGGCCTGCAGCTGCTTGTCGTTGTCATCGGCGTTGGTGCTGATGGTCAGATTGATCTTGTCGACCATCGGCTTGCGGATCTTGTCCGTCGCAACATCGTACTGGTCGTTGCGGACCCAGCTGATCTTCTGCTCCGGGGTGTACGAGGCGAACTTGTACGGGCCGTTGGACAGCGGCTTCAGGGTGTACTTCGACCCGACGTTGGTGCCGTTCTCGGTCAGCGGCACCGGAGCGGAGGCCGGCATCGCCATCAGGTAGTCGAAGTCCGGGGTGGAGGTCGACAGCTTGAAGCTGATGGTGTTGTCGTCCGGGGTGGTGATGCTGTCCAGGCCACCGGTCTTGTCCTTGTACGGACCGGCGTAGGCCGGGGTGCCCTCTGCGTCGCACTTGCTCAGCAGGCAGAGGTAGTACGAGGACGGGCCGTTGCTGAACAGGTCCGTGGCGAAGACCCGCTGCAGGCCGTACTTGACCTGCTTGCTGGTGACGGGCGTGCCGTCTTCCCACTTGACGCCGGTCTTGAGCTTGTAGGTCCACTCGGTGAAGTCGGCGTTGTGCTCGCCGAGCCCGGTCGCGAGGTCGGGCTCGATCTTGACGTTGTTCGCGCCCGGAATGGAGGAGTACCCCACCAGGGTGCGGGTGAACAGCCGCTGCATGTTCCAGCACCAGCCGTAATAGGTGTTGGCCGGGTCCCAGGCGTCACAGTCACCGCTGGCGACCAGGTTCAGGGTGCCGCCCGTCTTGTCCGACTTGTTGACGAACCCGATGGTCGCCGCGTTGAAGGCCGCCGATAGCGACTGGTCGCTACCGTCGGCGTTGGTGGCGCTGGCGGTGGGGCCGTTGTCGCCGTCACCGCTGTCACCACCACCACACGCGGTTAGCACCATCGCTGCGACGGCGGTCAGTCCGACCGCCATCGCGCCTTTTTTGTGTCGTTGCATTGGTTCTCTCACCCTCCTAGGCGATCGGAACTACCTGTCGGCCGAACTGCGACCGACCCCGGCTGATGCCGGTTGTGAAACCCCCCGCTCGCACGAGGGCCATTTGGGGTTGACGTAGAGGTCAACGGGTCGACTTCGGGTCGAGCGCATCGCGCAACCCGTCGCCGAAGAGATTGAAGGAAAGCACGGTCAAGAACAACGCCATACCAGGCCAGACCAGGAACATCGGGTCGTTCTGGAAGAAGATGCCCGCGCTGTTCAGCGTCTGCCCCCAGGACGCGGTCGGCGGCTGGACGCCGACACCTAGATAGGACAGGCCGGCCTCGCCCAGGATGTAGCTGGGAATGGTCAGCGTCACCCAGACCAGCACCGGGCCCATCAGGTTCGGCAGGATCTCGCGGGTGATGATCCGCCAGTCGCTGGCGCCGAGACTGCGCGCGGCGTCGACGAACTCCTTCTCACGCAAGGACAGCACCTGCCCGCGCACGATCCGGGCGAGATAGGCGAAGCCGAAGAAGCCCAGCACGAAGATCAACACCGCGAAGTTCAGGGTCTGCCCCGACATGCCCAGGAACGACGGTGCCCTGCCGAAGATCGCCATCAGCGCGATCGCGAACAGCAGGGTGGGGAAAGCCAGCAGGACGTCGAGAACCCGGGCCACGACCGCGTCGATCTTGCCGCGGTAGTACCCGGCGATGACGCCCACGGTCAGGCCGATGAGCAGCGAGACCGCCATCGCCGACACCGAGATCATCAGCGAGGTGCGCGCGCCGGCGATCAGCCGGGCCAGGATGTCCTGGCCATCGACCGGCTGGACCCCGAGCCAGTGCTCGGAGGAGGCACCGCTAAGGCGGCCGTACGGCATCGTCGTATCAGGGCTGGTCAGGTTGGTATTGCGTTCGCCAGGCTGGTTGCCCAGCAAATTGTTCAACAGCGAGGCGAAGATGGCCACCAGGGCGACGATGATGATCCCGACGCCACCAGCCATCGCGACCTTGTCGTGCTTGAGCCGCCGCCAGGCGATCTGGCGCAGCGAACGGCCCTGGATCGCTTTCTCCTGCTGGTCCTCCTGCGGAGTCGCGAGGTCGGCGGTGGCGACATCAAGGTCACCCGGTTGGGCCATCGACATTGGGCAGCACGCCTCCTTCGAGTCGCGAGGCCTGCGGTCTGCAGAACTCGCCAGCCGGGAACGTTAAGGGTTCCGGATAACGCCAGAGCAACAAGTACTACCCATCGGACAGATCGTGACCGAAGGGTGACCCGCGGTTGGGCACCTTATCCGACCGCAGGGCCACCAGCGGACCCGTGGGCGGGGGGCTGCATGAATCGTTATTGCAGACCCCCACCCCCGGGGCAACTCGCAGGTGGCCCGAGAACCGCCTGCGAGCTGCATACCGCTGGGTTAATCCAGGTGGTACGTCACTTCAGTCACTTCAGGTACAGCTGCCTTACTTCTTGAAACCGATGCTCTCGTAAACCGGGGTAGCGAAGCCGAACGACCCGAAGTTCACCAGGTTGGACTTGGTGGCGACCAGGTCCGGACGCTGGTAGAGCGGCACCGAGTGCCCGGCCTCCCAGATCTTCTGGTCGATCTGGTAGGTCAGCTCGACGGCCTTGTCGGGGTCGAGCTCGGAGACTGCCTGCTTGTAGAGCGCGTCGATCTCCGGGTTGCCGATCTTGGCGTAGTTCTGGCCACCGGTGGAGGTGTAGATCGACTGGGCCGAGGACACCGGGAACGGCGTGCCGATCCAGCTGAAGATCGTCAGGTCGAACTTGCCCACCAGGACGTAGTCGGAGAAGAACGGGTCCGAGGGCACCGACTTGATGGTGACCTTGATGCCGGCCTCCTGCAGCGCCTTCTGCTGCAGGGCTGACTCGTCGGCGGAGGTCTTGATGCCGTTCGGGATGACGAAGTTCAGGTTCAGCGGCTTGCCTGCCTTGGCGTAGATGCCGTCAGAGCCCTTCTTGAAGCCGGCTGACTCGAGCAGGGCGCCGGCCTTGGCGACGTCCCGCTTGCAGAACTCACCACAGGTCGACTTGTACTGGGCCTGGTTGTTCATCCAGATGTGGCTGTCCAGCACGGTGGCCGGCCAGTCGAGCGGGCTCAGCATGGTCTTGGCGTCGCCCTCCCGGTCGATCGCCAACTGCACGGCCTGGCGGACCTTGACGTCGGCCAGCGGGCCGCTGCTGCCGATGTCGATGTGGCGCCAGTTCGGGCCACCGGCCTTGTGGATGGTCACGCCGGGGGTCGACTTAACGGTGGCGTAGGTCGCCACGCTGGAGGCGATGTCGACGAAGTCGATCTGGTCGGACTGCAGCGCCTTGGCCTGGGCGGCCTGGTCCAGGACGATGAACTGGATCTTCTCCAGCTTGGGCTTCTTACCCCACCACTTGTCGTTGTGGACGATGGTGATCGTCTTGGCCGTCTTGTCCAGCGAGCTGACCTTGAACGGGCCGCCCGAGAGGTTGGGGCCGTTGACCCACGAGGTGTTGTACGCGGCCGGGCTGCTGTTGAGGCTGGCCGGCAGCAGCGGGCTGAACAGCGCCTTCCAGTCCGGGTACGGGGTCTTGTAGACCACCTTGACGTCCTGGTCGGTCGCGCCCTTCTCGACGCTCTGGATCTGCTCGTAGCCATTGGTGGAGGCGACCTTGTAGGCCTTGTTGGCGCCGTTGTGCGCCGCCCACAGGCCCGCGAAGTCCTTGTAGGTGATGGCGGTGCCATCGCTCCAGACAGCCTTGGGGTTGATGTGGTACTCGATCGTCTGCGGGCTGGTCGAGGTCTGCTCGGCCTTGTCCACCACGTCGGTGTTCAGGATCGGCTTGCTACCGGCGTCGAAGTGCCAGACGATCGGCAGCGTCGCTTCCATCAGGTCGTTGGTGTTGGACTCGTTGCCGTCGATCTGGTTGACGTTGAAGTTGGCCGGGTATGAGTTGATCGGCCAGCGCATCGTGCCACCGTCGGGCACCTCGTCATAGGCCAACGGGTTGATGTCGTTGAGGTTGGAAGCCGCCTGGGCCTTCTTGTCCGATCCGTTGTTGTTGTTGTTATTGCCGCCCGAGTCATCCGAGCCGCCGCAGGCCGTTAAGGCCAGGGACACCGCGACTGCCGCCGCGATCCCTACCTTGCCGAACACCCTCACACTGTCCTCCTAAGGAGTATCTAGAACTTGCCGCACGGGGACTTACGAGACTTGCCGCACGGGGACCTACGAGCAGCGAAGAAAGTCACGTAACAGCTACTTGCTACGCACTTCCAGCGCTCCCGGCTAGGGTCGTTGCCGAATCGGTACCGATCGGATAGGAAACCGAACCCTCGGAAACACTGCTGACACGGCGCAGTGGTGTCACACGACTTCGCGGACTTTGGCGAAATGGCAGGCCGCCCGATGGTCGCCGTCCAGGTCATAGAGCCCCGGGTCCACGCCCTTGCAGGTGGCCCGTTCCTCGGCGTTGAGCTGCTCGGCGAAGACGAAGCAGCGGCTGGAGAACCGGCATCCGCTGGGTATGTCGGCGGGGCTGGGAAGGTCCCCGGTCAGCAGGATCCGCTTGCGGCCGCGCTCCTTCACCGGGTCCGGCAGCGGGATCGCCGACAGCAGGGCCTGGGTGTAGGGGTGCGAGGGCGCTGTGAAGATGTCCCGGGTGGTGCCGATCTCGACGATCCGGCCCAGGTACATCACCGCGACCCGGTCAGCGATATGCCGTACCACCGACAGGTCGTGGGCCACGAACAGGTAACTCAGCCCCAGCCTGACCTTGAGCTCATCGAGCAGGTTGATGACACCGGCCTGGATCGAGACGTCCAGCGCCGAGACCGGCTCGTCCAGCACGATCACCTTGGGGTCCAGTGCCAGCGCCCGGGCGATGCCGATGCGCTGCCGCTGGCCGCCGGAGAATTCGGCCGGATACCGGCTGGCGTGCTCGGGCGCCAGTCCCACCAACTTCAGCAATTCCGCGGTCCGCGCCCTGATCTTGTCGTCGGGGACCTTCTGCACCCACATCGGCTCGGCGAGGATGTCACCGATCGGCATCCGGGGGTCGAGAGAGGCCATCGGATCCTGGAAGACCATCGACAGGTCGGCCCGCATCTTGCGGCGATCGGCGCCCTTGAGGTTGTCGGTGTCCTTGCCCAGCACCACGATCTTGCCCTGCTGCGGCTTGAGCAGGTTCATGATCTCCATGATGGTGGTCGTCTTGCCGCACCCTGACTCGCCGACCAGGCCCAGGGTCTCGCCCTGTCTGATGTCCAACGACACCCCGTCCACCGCCCGCACGTTGCCGACCGTCCGGCGCAGCACCGCGCCCTTGCGGATGGGGAAGACCCGGTGCAGGTCATCCAGGGTCAGCACCATCTCCCGCTCCTCGCGGAGCCGGGGCAGGCTGGTGTCGGCCGGCGGCAGCTCCGGACGCACGAACACGTCCTCGGCGCTCCACCGGTGCTGCGCGATCTCCAGGCTGCGGTGGCAGGCGGCCTGGTGCGCGGGCCGGTCGGTGTCGGCCAGCGGCGGCTCGGTGGTGCGGCACAGCTCCACCGAGATCGGGCAACGCGGCTCGAACGGGCACCCGGTCGGCAGGTTCACCAGCGACGGCGGGCTGCCCTCGATCGGGATCAGCGGCTCCTTCTCCTCCACGTCCATCCGCGGGATGGAGCCCAGCAGGCCCATCGTGTAGGGCATCCGCGGGTGGTAGAAGACGTCGTCGACACTGGCCAGCTCGACCGCCTTGCCGGCGTACATCACCATCACCCGGTCGGCGAAGCCGGCCACCACCCCGAGATCGTGGGTGATCAGCACGGTGGCCGCGTTGGCGACCTCCTTGGCCTTGCGCAGCACATCGAGGACCTGGGCCTGGATCGTGACGTCCAGCGCGGTCGTCGGCTCGTCGGCGATGATCAGGTCCGGGTCGTTGGCGATCGCCATCGCGATCATCGCGCGCTGGCGCATGCCGCCGGAGAACTCGTGCGGGAACGAGCTGGACCGCAGCTTGGCGTTCGGGATGCCCACCAGGTCCAGCAGCTCCACGGCACGCTGGTGGGCCTGGGCCTTGGACACCTCCTGGTGGATGCGCACCGCCTCGGCGATCTGGTCGCCGATCGTGTACACCGGCGTCAGGGCCGACAGCGGGTCTTGAAAGACCATCGAGATGCCCGAGCCCCGCAGTTTGGACAGCCTCTTGTCGTTGAGGCCGAGCAGCTCGGTGCCCTGGAACTTGATCGAGCCGGTGACGACGGCGTTGGAGGGCAGCAAGCCCATCACGGCCAGCGAGCTGACCGACTTGCCCGAGCCCGACTCCCCGACGATCGCCAGCGTCTCGCCGGGGTTCACCGTGTAGGAGACGCCGCGCACGGCCCGGACCGGCCCGGCTTCGCTTCCGAAGCTGACGGTGAGGTCCGAGACCTGCAGGAGCGGGGTTTTGCTTAAGGTCACAGTCTGCTCGATCCTGACGAGGGGTCGATGGCATCGCGCAGGGCATCGCCGATGACGCTCACGCACAGCACCGTGAGCACCAGCAGCCCCGCGCCCCACATGAACACGTGGGGATAGGTGGTGGCCAGCGGCTGGGCGTCGGCGAGCACCGTCCCCAACGAGACGTCCGGCGGCTGGACGCCGAAGCCGAAGAAGCTCAGGCCGGTCTCGGCCAGGATGATGCCACCGACGTTGATGGTGACGTCGACGATCAGCAGCGAGGCCATGTTGGGCAGCAGGTGCCGGCGGATGATGGTCATCGGCGGCACCCCCATGAACCTGGCGGCATGGACGTAATCGCGCTCGCGCAGGCTCATCGCCATCCCCCGCACCACCCGGCCGGTGACCATCCAGCCGAACAGCGAGAGCAGCAGCACCAGCCACAGCCAGCTCTTGCCGGACAGCACCGGGCTCAGGATCGCCAGGATCAGGAATCCGGGCAGCACCAGCAGCAGGTCGATGACCCATACCACCGACAGGTCGATGTACCTGCCGAAGTAGCCGGCCAGCGAGCCGGCGATGGCGGCGATGCTGGTGGTCACCAGGGCTGCCACCAGGCCGATGATCAGCGACTTCTGCAGGCCCTTGAGCGTTCGGGCATAGACATCGCGCCCGACCTCGTCCACGCCGAAGAAGTGGGTGCCGCCCGGGCTGGCGAGAATGTTGGCCTGGTCGAAGTCGTCGAACTTCCACTGCGTGAAGTAAGGCCCGACGTAGGCCAGCAGGAAGATCAGCACCAGCACGAACAACGCCACCAGCCCGGACTTCTGCCGCAGGAACCTCTTCAGGATCAGGCGGCCGCGGCTGATCGGCTCGTTGCCTCCTCCGCCGCCCGTACGCTGTTCGGTGGCATCAGGGTCCGAGACCGCCGGTGAAGCGACCTCGAAGATCTCCTGCGGTGACATCGACATCTGCGCACCTCCTACTTCGACCGGACGCGCGGATCAAGGGCCGCGTAGAGAATGTCTGCCAGCAGTCCCGAGAACAGCACCAGCACCGCCGTGAAGCAGGCGACCGCGGCGACCGCGTTGACATCATGGGACTGCACCGAGTTGATCAGGTACTCCCCCATGCCGTGCCAGCCGAACAGCTTCTCGGTGAAGGTCGCGCCGGTGAGCAGCAGCCCGAACGAGTACGCGAAGAAGGTCACGATCGGGATCAGCGCGGTGCGCACGCCGTGCTTGAACAGCGCCTGCTGCCGGGTGAGCCCCTTGGCCCGGGCGGTCCGCAGGAAGTCACTGCCCAGCACGTCGAGCATCGCGCTGCGCTGGTACCTGCTGAAGAACGAGATGCCGAACGCTGCCAGCACCATGGTCGGCATGATCAGGCGTTTGGCCCGGTCGGTCCAGAACTCGAGCCCTTCCAGGTTGGAGTTGTACTCACCGGTGGCCGGGATCAGCGGGCCGCCGCTGTTGTAGACCCAGACGAAGATGGTCTGGATGACGACGATCACCACGACGGTCGGTGAGGCAAGCAGGATATAAGAGGCCACCGTCGATGCGACGTCCACCGGTTTTCGTTGTCGGACGGCGCCCAACACTCCGACCAGCACCCCGCCGATCGCCCCGAAGATGGTGCCCAGCAGCAACAGCCGCAGGCTCACCCCGGCCCTGCGCTTGATCTCGTCGACCACCTGGGTGTCGCCGACGATCTGCACGCCGAAGTCGCCCTGCACCACGCCGCTGATCCAGGTGCCATAGCGCTCGAGCACCGGTGTTTCGGGATCGGCGTTGCGCTCCTGCAGGGTCGCGCGCAGGGATTCCTCGGAGATGGGCGGGTTGCGGCCCTCGTAGCGGGCCCGAGGATCCAGGGTCATGGAACCGAGGATGTAGGCCAGGCTGGTCGCGATGAACACCAGCACCAGGTAGTTCAGGAACCGGCGCGCAATGAACTTCAGCATCTGTCCACCCCTGAGCGGTTCTCGGTCCTGTCTGTGGCACGCACGGTAATCACTGTCGCACTCCGGCGCCGCCGACTGTAGTCGACATCTATAACCGTCCTGTCACGTCAGCCACATATCTACGATTTGTCGCAACCCAGTCCAGGTGGGCCAGCTCAGCGGCTTCGGCCCAGCGCACCTGACGGTGCTCCAGCGCCGTGGGAGCCGGCGATCCCGGCGCCAGGGCAGCCTCGAAGAGGATGAACAGCGCGCCGTCCTCCAAGGACTGGCGCCCGATCTCCTGGCCGATCACAATCTGGCAGCCTAATTCCTCGCCGCACTCGCGAGCCAGGGCCGCTTTGGCGGTCTCGCCCCGCTCCACCTTGCCCCCGGGGAACTCCCACTGCCCGGCAAGGGCCTCGGGGTGCGCGCGCTGGGCGACGAGCAGCCTGGGTCCGCGGATCAGCGCCGCCGCCACCACCGTCCGCCGGTGCGCCTGCTTCTCGATGGAGCGCAGCGTGCGCTCCAGTGCCGCCAGAACGCTGGCACGGCGCCGGCGGTCCCACCACGCCAACCGGATCTCCAGGGTCAGCAGGGCGCCGGCCGACAGCTCGACGATCGAGGCACTGACCCGGTCCGGCAGCGCCGCCGTCAGCCGCCGCACGTCAGCGGCATCGGCATCGATCAGCTCGGCCACCCGCAGGATCCGGCCGGCGGCCGGCGGCCGGCGCCGTCTCACCAAGCGGCGACCGTCGGCGCCGCGCCGGCTGGTGCCTCGACCCCGGGCTGCCCGCTCACCGGCGGTCGGCCAGGAACGGGAAGCGCTCGCGAACCTCGCGTACCCGCGCGGGGTCCACGTCGACCATCAGCACGGTCTCGGAGTGGGCGGCCCCGGCCAGGGTCCGCCCCATCGGATCGATGATCGCCGAGTCCCCCTGGTAGATCAGCCGGTCGGCCTCACCCACCCGGTTGCAGCCCAGCACGAACGCCTGGTTCTCGATGGCCCGGGCCCGCAACAGGGTCCGCCAGTGCTCAGCACGCGGTTGCGGCCAGTTCGCCGGCACCACGTAGAGGTCGGTGTCGGGCGCCAGCGCCCAGAACTCGTCGGCGAACCGGAGGTCGTAGCAGATGAAGACACTGACCCGGAGTCCGCCGATGTCGACGGTCAGGAAATCCTTGCCGGCCCGGTAGTGCTCGTGCTCGCCGGCGTAGCTGAACGGATGGATCTTGTCGTAGCGGTGGACCTCGCCGTCCGGCCCGGCAAGGATCGCGACGTTGGCCGCCAGCGGATCGCCGGCCGGCCCGGCCCACTGGGCGACCGAGCCGATCAACCAGGCGCCGTGCCGCTGGGCCTGTTCGATGAGAAAGCGCTCGTTCGGCCCGCCGGGCTGCTCAGCC
This sequence comes from Jatrophihabitans sp., assembly GCA_036389035.1. Taxonomy (NCBI): domain Bacteria; kingdom Bacillati; phylum Actinomycetota; class Actinomycetes; order Jatrophihabitantales; family Jatrophihabitantaceae; genus Jatrophihabitans; species Jatrophihabitans sp. The sequence goes on along the minus strand of DASVQQ010000033.1, from coordinate 23,842 downwards.
ACCCGGTCCTGCTGCATCGAGAAGCCGGTGGCATACATCTCCGACACCACGATCAGCCTGGCGCCGCCGGCCGCGGCCTGCGCTATCAACGGCTGAAGCCTGGCCTGGGTGGCCGGGCCGTCTTCCCAGACGATGTCGTGCTGGATCGCGGCAACCATCATCGGACCATCATCTCCGATCTGCCCCTTGGCAGCCGAGCCGACCCGGCAGCGACCTCGACCTGGTGCACGACGAATCGTATATAAGGGTCAGCGGCTGTGTCACGCGCCTCGGTGCCAGAAACGGCCTTGGCGCCAAGGCGTTGAGCGCTCGACGAGCAGCCGCGATCGACCCGGCAGCGGGTGTCACTTCATGTCGGCCAGTGAGCCTTGGCGCCCCACCCCGACCACGTCCGCACCCGGGTCGAGACGGCCGAGGCGAGCGCGGCGACGCCGCGGCCGAGCGTCCTCAGGCCGCGGCTCAACTCGCCGATCAACGCCCTGACACAGGGCCGGGACAGCGTCTCGGCGATCACGGTGACCGCCGGCCGGATCTCAGCCGGCATCCGCTCCAACCGGATCGTCGAGATCGGCGACCGGCGCTCGCCGTCTGCGGCCGCGATCCGGCGCCCGGCCGGCGGTTCCGGCACAGCGCCTTCGGCGCCCGAGGAGTCCGGGCCTGCGGCGTTCGAGAAATCCGGTTCGATCCAGGGCACGGCGCTGTGGCGGCTGCCGAGCTGGTCGGCTTCGGACTCCTCGCGCGGGCTGGCCGGGCGCTCCTGGACCGCGGTGGCCAGCCCCGGCGCGGCACTGACGACAGTGGGGACGGCCGGCAACAGCTTCGGATCCTGGGCCAGGATCCTGCGATGGGTGTCGGCCAGTTCGACCGACGGCTCCAGCCCGAGTTCATCGGCCAGCAAGGCACGCGCGCGCTGGTATGCCGACAGCGCCTCGGCCTGCCGCCCGGACCGGTAGAGAGCGATCATGAACTGCACCCACAATCGCTCTCTCAGCGGATGCGCCGCGACCAGGCCGTCCAACTCCGCGACCAGGTCCGACCCCATACCGATGCACAGCTCTGACTGCAAGCGGTTCTCCACCGCGCTCAGCCTCAACTCTTCGAGGCGAATTGCTTCCGCTCGTAACACCGGTATATCGGCGAACTCCGCATACGCATCGCCACGCCACAATCGCAAAGCGTTAAGTAAGTGCGCGCGGGCAGTCACCGGGTCGTTACTCAGCGCGCGCCGACCCGTCAGCGCCAGCTGCTCGAACAGCGACGCGTCCACCGACAGTGGATCCGCTCTCAGCAGGTAGCCCGGCGGTGTCGTCACGATGAGCGATCCGGGTGCGGTTTCCCCGGCCGCCACCGGCGCCAGCGCCAGGCGCAGCCGCGACATGTAGGTCCGCGCCGTTCGCTCGGCCGAGGGTGGGGCGTCATGGGACCACAGGCTTGCCACCAGAGTCGACAGGCTCATCACATGGCCTGGTCGAACCAGCAGCAACGCCAACAACGCGCGTATCTGCGGTCCTCCCACGTGCACGAGCCCGTCACCGGCTCTGACCTCCAGCGGCCCCAACACGCCAAAGGTCAAATCGGTCCCACGAGTGCGAAGGTCAAGATCGTCCCAAGCATCATTAATCTGCATGTTTCTCCCGCCGGGCACAACCCGGGTTTCGTAACGGGCGTCCGGCGTACTGAGCACCCGCAAGGCGTGCTGTCTCCGGAATCCGCGATCGATTCGCTCCGGCATCACGTCGACCCCACGATCGGTAAATCGACGGCAGGCAGCGTTGCTGCACCTTAACTTAGAAACACGCGGTTTAAGGCGGGTCATCCTACATATCCTGCAGCTCCGCGCACTGTCGGCGAATTGTTGCCGAAACGCTGGGCAGAAACTTCCACTTTGACGTCCCTTTAGCTGTTCTGTCGACGCATCGTCGACGGAATGTCGACGGAATGTCGACGGATTGCAGTCACCAATTGGCACGGTTTCGTTCGTCGACGGCGTCGGTTTGGCGAACCGTCGAAAGGGGTCTCACACCCCGCGTCCCCCGGACCACGGCGTGGTCATCACCGGCTCCTGCTTGCCAGGAACCGGCGAGAACCGTGCCGGTCGCAGTACCGAAAGGAAGGACTTCGCCAATGACGGCCAGCGCCTCTGTCATCTCCGGCCATTTTTCGCAAACAGTCGGCGCCCAGGCTCTGGCAGGACAATCATTGGAAGCTTTGCTGCAAGCGGCGTGCGCGACAGATGATGATCCGGCCGCGTGGAACGAGTTGAACAGGCGCTTCGGTCGACTGCTGCTCTACACCGCGCGCAAGGTCGGTCTTAACGACAGCGATGCCGCCGAGGTCGTGCAACAGACCTGGATCAGACTGTGGGAACGAGGCCACCAGATCCGCGATCCGGAAAGCCTGCCTGCCTGGTTGACCGCCACCGCTCGACGCGAGAGCCTGCGGGTCGCGATCAGCGGCAAGCGGTACCTGCTCTGCGCCGATCCGGCCACCGAGCACGGCGAGCGGTTTCCGGCCGCCGCCAGCGATGTGTACCCCATCGACGGCGACTACGAGCCGCTGCTCGAACAAGCCCTGACCCGGTTGCCGCCGCTGCAGCAGCAGCTGATTCGGCTGCTGATGTCAGACACCTGCCCGAGCTACGGCGAGGTGGCCGAGTTGCTGCGACTGCCGGTCGGCAGCATCGGCCCGATGCGGATGCGGGCGCTGCGGGCGCTACGGGATACACCCGAACTCGCTGCATGTGCCTGGTTGTATCAGCGCTGACTGTTCGGTCGCTCTAATCCGTTGTGGCCCAACGCAATCCGCCTCAGCACGAGTCCTACCCGAACAGTTCAGCCAGTCGAAGGAGCGCCGTATGGCAGTGACAGAGGCGGATCCGACGGTCGTCGCCGAGCTGCGGGAGCAGGCTTACCGCGGCCTCGAGGCAGCCATGCCGGCAGCGAACATGGAGGCGGCACGGCGATGCGGCGTCCGGCTTCGAGCAGCCCTGCCGCACCAGGACCAGCTGGAGCGCAATCTGGTCATGGTGGCCTACGGCGGCGGCAAGGACAGCTCGTACACGCTGGCCTTCGTACGCACCATGCAGCTGATGCTGCTGCGGGACCACGGAACCACTTTTCGGCTGCGGGTGGCGACCAATCGCCATGCCGGAATGCCTCGTGCGGTTATGGAGAATATTGATCGGGAGTACCAGGCGCTGCGGTTGCCGGCCGACCCGGCCTGCGAGTTGCTCCTCATCGACGGCGACGAGGTGAGCATCTTCGACGTCAACACGCCGCAGCGCGAACTGGTCGTCAACCGTAACCGGCTCGACATCCTGATGACCGGACACCGCACCTTCGCCGACGGCCGCCCGACCTTTTGCAACGCCTGCAACCTCAGCGTTGTCAACGCCTTCGGAATCGCCGCCTCGCACGGCGCCGGAGCCGACCTGATCATCACCGGTGACTCCCAGCAGGAGCAGCGCCAGTACACGCTGTGGGTGGGCCGGCTGGCTCGCCGCCTGAACCCTGACCGGACGCCCACCGGCAAGGGCCTGGGCCGCTTGCTGTCCACGGTGGACGGAATCGCGCAAGGGTACTTCGCCGACATCCATGGCCCGGAGTCCGTCGAGGCGATCGCCGAGCGGCGGGTGAGCCATGAGGTGCCCGAACAGCTGAGGTTCTTCTCCATCTATGACGACACCGAGTACGCCTCCGGGGATCACATGGAGCTGCTCACCGGGTTCCTGGGATTCCAGTTCGACGACATCGCGTTCAGCTTCACCGAATCCGACTGCGGCAACCCGGCGCTGATGGTGCATCTGCGGGGCCTGAAGTGCGAGCGGGTGTACCAGCGCTCCTACGCCGAGGGAATGCAGGAATATGTCGACTTTGCCCTCGGGCTGATGCGGAGCAAGGACTTCCCGCCCCAGCTCGTGGAGCAGATGCAGGCCCGGTACGCCGGCCCCGACGCGACCGCGCAGATGCGTCGGGCCGCTGAGGACTACGCGTGGCAGACCTTCGGCCTCACCGATGAGCAACTGGTCTGCATGGTGTATTCGCCCTTCGCCGACAAGGGCGCCGGACTGCTGCAGTTCCTGACCCAGGAGCATCCGGCGCTGGCCGAGCGGATCGAGGCCATCCAGGCACTGCTGGCTGAGGAGCAGGAGGACCCGCGGCTGGCCGCCGAGCTGGAGCGGATCAGTGGCCTGACCGTGGCGCAGCTGCGGGTGCTCTACCGCAGCTCGCTGCGAGGGTCCACCAGCGGCGCGGCCGACGCCATCGACGCGGTGCTGGTCGGCGATCCGCACAAGGCGATCATCCGGACCAGGTTCAGCAAGCACGGTCCGGAGACCGTCGAACAGATCTCCGGGCGCTAGCCGTGCGCCGGCTGAGGCGCCCACCCTGCCCGGATGCGCTCGAACGGCGAAAGGAGCTGACATGAGGTTGCTCGCGCTCGAGGCGGTCCAGAACGCCTCCTACTACCAGTCCCGGTACCGCCAGATCGAGGACTTCGGATCCGAGCTGTTCGTCTTGAACGGGTTGGGTGAACCCGACTACTGGCCGGCCCCGCGCTACCGGGTCGCCGGCTCCAAGCACGTCGACGACATCATCGCGGCGGCCAAGTCCTGGCACGCTGAGCAGCGCTTCGACGGCGTGCTCACCTTCTCCGAGTCCGCGGTCGTGACGGTGGCCGCGGTCGCCGAGGCGCTCGGCCTGCCCGGCATCGGTGTCGAGGCGGCCCGGACCAGCCGCAACAAGCTGCTGATGCGCCAGGCGCACGAGCGCGCCGGCGTTCCGCGGCCACGCTTCCGGTTCGCCCCCGACGTCTCGGTGGCCTTGGCGGCGGCCGAGGAGTTCGGCTATCCGGTGATCCTCAAGCCGACCCTCGGCGCCGCGAGCAACTTCGTGTTCCGGGTGGACTCTCCGGAGTCGCTGACCGAGCGCTTCGCGCAGGCGAGCGCGGGGATAGCGCAGATGGCGTGGTACCGGATGGAGCCCGATGGCCTCGATCTCGGCCCGCACGGGCTGATGATCGAGTCCTTCCTGGACGGGCCGGAGTTCCTCACCGAGGCGCTGGCCTGGGACGGCGAGGTCTACCTGGGCTCGGTAGTGGACCGGGTGACCGTCGAGGGCGACACCTTCGACGACGACGTGCACCACGCGCCGACCTCGCTCGCTCCCGACCAGCTCGCGGCCGTGCACCAGGTGATCACAGCGGCCGCCCACGCCCAGGGGATCCGCCGCAGCGTCATGCACGCCGAGGTGCGCTTTCACCAGGGAACGCCACACCTGCTGGAGATCGCGGTCCGACCCGGTGGCGGCGGCCTGGACTACTTCGCCAGGATCAGCGCCGGCTATTCACCGATCGAGGTGCTGATCGATGTGGCGAGCGGGGTGCGCCCACCGGTGCGGCACTACCGGCCCACCGGCGTGCACACCGCGGGCACCTGCCTGATCAGCGCTCCGGGGCGGATCGAGCAGATCAACGTGCCGGCCGCGGTCACCGACTCCGACCGGGTCTTCTTCTTCAAGATCACGGCCAAGCCGGGGGACGTGATCCGCAGACCGCCGCACGGCAACAACATTCTCGGCTTCCTGTGCACCACCGGGAAGTCCTTCGACGACGCCATCCAGGCGGCGCGCGAGCTGGCAGAACAGATCGACGTACAGGTATCGAACCGGGACGAGCTCGTAGGCGCGTTCGGTGATCACAAGGGCGAGGGGTAAGTAATGGAACTGTCCACGACGGTGGCCAAGGTCGCCGAGGCAGCCGAGGCAGCCGAGGCAGCTGGTAAGCCGGTTCGCGGCGGCAGCGTCGCATGGGCCGGCCAGCCCGGTTTCCCGCCCGCGACGATCTTTCCGTTCACGCCGCCGGAGCGGATCGGCATCCGGAACCTGTTGGAGTTCCAGGCGCTGATGTTCCGGCCGCTGTACTGGCTCGGCCGGGACGGCAAGCCGGAGGTCGACCCTGATCTCAGCCTCGCCGAGCTGCCGGAATGGGACTCCGACGGGCGGACCGTCACGGTCAGGCTCAAGCCCTGGAAGTGGTCCAACGGCGAGACGATCTGCGCCGACAACATCATGTTCTGGATGAACATGATGGTGGTCAAGGGCCCGCGGTACGGCAAGTACGTGCCCGGCTTCATCCCGGACAATCTGGTCTCGTACGAGAAGATCGCGCAAGACACGGTGCGCTTCGTCTTCGACCGGGAGTACTCGCGGGTCTGGGTGCTGATGAACCAGCTCAGCCTGATCACCCCGATGCCCAAGGCGTGGGACCGCACCGCCGACGGGCCCGCCAATGCCTCGACCGACCTGGCCGACATCCCGGCGGTCTATGACTACCTGGTCTCGGAGAACGGCGAGTGGACCTCCGAGGACAACGAGTTCCGGACCCACTGGCCGAGCAGCCCGGTGTGGAGCGTGGTCAACGGGCCCTGGCGGCTGGCCACGTTCGACCCCGACGGCGGGGTCAGCTTCGTTCCGAACGAGCACTACTCGGGACCGAACAAGCCCTACCTGGACGAGTTCCGGCAGGTGCCGGTCTACTCCGAGGACGAGCTGTACGCGCAGCTGCAGGCCGGTCCGGACGCCCCGGGCGGCATCCAGGTGGGCTTCCTGCCCTTCGGCCTGGACGCCAGCCTGGTCGAGGGCGGCGCCAACCCGCTGGCCGAGCACTACCGGCTGGTCCCCCAGGATGTCTACTGCGTCCGCTACATGCCGATGAACTTCGCCAACGCGTTCGAGGCCGGAAAGATCATCCGGCAGGCCTACTTCCGCCAGGCGCTGCAATCGTGCCTGGACCAGGACACCGCGATCCGCGACATCTTCCACGGCTTCGCCCACCGCATCGACGGACCCGTCCCGTCACTGCGTGGCGAGCCGATACCCGCGGCCGGACCGGACATCGCCTGGCCGTTCGACATCGAGCGCGCCCGCGGCCTGCTGGCCGACAACGGCTGGGACGTGAGCACCACGCCGGCAGTCTGCGTCCGGCCCGGCAGCGGACCGGGATGCGCCGGCGAGGGCATCGAGGCCGGCACCCCGCTGTCGTTCAGCCTGCGCTACGTCAAGGGCAAGCCCGCTCTGACCCAGCTGATGGAACAGCTCAAGGCCGATGCCGCGAAGGCCGGCATCGAGTTGCGGCTGGAGCCCATCTACGGCTCGGTCATGGTGTCGGAGGATCACACCGAGGGCGGCGCCGGCCATGTCAGGTGGGAGCTGAACTCCTGGAACGGCGGGTGGGTGTTCTACGGCCATCCCACCGGCGAGATGCTCTTTCAGACCGGCGCGGGCAGCAACTGGGCGGAGTACAGCGATCCGAAGGCCGATGAGCTGATCGAGCGCACCGTGCTCTCCGACGATCCCGGCGCGCTGGCCGAGTACCACGCCTACCTGGCCGAACAGGTGCCGGCCATCTGGACGCCCGGCTTCCCGCTCAGGTTGATGGAGATCGCGAAGAACCTGCACGGGGTCGAGCCGATCAACCCGTACGGCATGATCAATCCGGAGAACTGGTACTACGTCAGCGACACCACCGACGGCACCGCCAGCGGCACTGCCGACGGCACCGCCAGCGGCACCGGCACCGGCACGACGGCGGACGTCCGATGACCGCGCCCCGGGTCGCCTCCGCGCGGCGTTACCTGATGTGCCCGCCCACCTACTTCGACGTCGTCTACTGCATCAACCCGTGGATGGATCCTTCCAAACCGGTCGACCAGCGGTTGGCCTACCTGCAATGGCAGCGGATCTATGACGTGTTCCTGGAACTGGGCCACCAGGTCGAGCTCGTCGCGCCGTTGCCCGGCCTGCCCGACATGGTCTACGCCGCCAACGGCGCCACTGTGCTGGACGGCCGGGTGCTGGTGGCCCGGTTCCGCCACGAGGAGCGGGTCGCGGAGTCTCCGGCCTACCTCGACTGGTTCGACTCGCGCCGGTTCGAGGTCCGCCAGGCCGACTGCGTCAACGAGGGCCAGGGCGACTTTCTGGCCGTCGGTGAGCTGCTGCTGGCCGGCCGCGGGTTTCGCAGCGTGCGGGCCGCGCACACCGAGACCGAGACGTTCTTCCAGCGGCCGGTGGTGAGCCTGAACCTGGTCCAGGCCGACTTCTACCACCTGGACACCGCGCTGGCGGTGCTCGACGAGCAGACGGTGATGTACTACCCCGGCGCCTTTGCCCCGGACAGCCAGCAGGTCCTGCGCCAGCTCTTTCCCGACGCCATCATCGCCACCGCCCAGGACGCCGCCGCGTTCGGCCTCAACGCTGTCTCTGACGGCCGCAACGTGGTGCTGCCCGCCGGCGCCACCAGCCTGGCCGCGCAGCTGCGCGAGCACGGCTTCGAACCGATCGCCGCGGACGTCTCGGAGCTGCTGCGCGGTGGCGGCGGGGTCAAGTGCTGCACCCTGGAGTTGGGACTGGCCCGCAGCGCCGCACCCGAGCCGAAAGGCGCCGCGTGAGCATGGCCGCGGAGCCGGCCCGGGTTCTCCAACCGAGGCCGCCCACACTGCTGCGCCGTCCCCGCGCGGGCGGCCTGTCGATCGTGGTGACCACCGTGGTGTCGGACTCGCACACCTGGAACCTGGTGTTCCTGCAACTGGCCCTGGAGGAGCTCGGCCACGACGTGCGCAACCTCGGACCGTGCATGCCGCCGGAGGAGGTGGTGACCGAGTGCCTGCGGGACCAGCCCGACCTGATGGTGGTCAGCACGGTCAACGGGCACGGCATGCGCGACGGCGCCCACCTGATCGGCCTGATCAGGCGGAATCCGGAGCTGACGGGCCTGCCGGTGGTCATCGGCGGCAAGCTGGGCATCGCGGGACCGGCCGGGCTGCAGAGCAGCGCCCGGCTGCGCGCGGCCGGCTTCGACGCCGTGTACGAGGACGGCGCCGGCGCCGCGGCGCTGCGCTCGCTGCCCGCGCTGGTCCGGGCCGGACGACGGCTGTGACCGTCGCGACCTCGACGCAGTCCTTCGGTGACGTCATCGCACGTGCTCAGCGGGCCGGTCGGCTGGTCGTCCAGCCGCGGATGGGGATGAGCAACCCGCGCGACATGCGGCTGGGCCTGCTGGCCACCAAGGGCGCGGCCGCCACCACGGTGGGAACGATCACGCTGGACAGCTACACCCGGATCGGCGCCAGCCTCGAGGCGGCCGAGGCGGTGGCGGTCGGCATGGAGCTCAACGGCTACCCACTGGTCGCGCACGACCTGGCCACCACCACCGGCGTGCTGGCGGGCGTGCTGAGCCCTGACTTCCCGGTGCAGATCCGGCACGGCTCACCGTGTCCGGAGCCCATCGTGGCCGCGTTGATCGCCGCCGGCCTGCACGCCACCGAGGGCGGCCCGGTCTCCTACTGCCTTCCGTACAGCCGGATGCCGCTGGAGACCGCCACCTCGAACTGGGCCCGCAGCTGCGACCTGCTGGCCGGCGTGCGCGACACCGGGGTGCAACCCCACCTGGAGAGCTTCGGCGGTTGCATGCTGGGCCAGTTGTGCCCACCCGGCCTGCTGATCGCGCTGAGCGTCCTGGAGTGCCTGTTCTTCCGCCAGCACGGGGTGCACAGCGTCTCACTCAGCTACGCCCAGCAGACCAACGCCGAACAGGATCGGGAGGCGGTGCTGGCGCTGCGCAGGCTGGCCGACGAGCTGATGCCCGACGCCGACCGGCACATCGTGCTCTACACCTACATGGGGGTGTACCCGCGCACGCCGGCCGGCGCCGACGGGTTGCTCACCGAGGCCGCCCGGCTGGCGGTGCGGACCGGCGCGGCACGGCTGATCGTCAAGACCGCGGCCGAGGCGTACCGGATCCCGTCCATCGCCGAGAATGTGGCCGCGCTGGAGGCCGCGGCCGTGGCGGCGGCCGACGAGCGGCGGGCGCCGGCGCCGAACGCGCCCGGCGACACCGGCATCTACGCCGAGGCGCGCTCGCTCGTCGAGGCGGTGCTCAACCTGGACTCCGATCTCGGCCGAGCCCTGATCAAGGCGTTTCAGCATGGCTACCTCGACGTTCCTTACTGCCTGCATCCCGACAATGCCGGCCGGGCCCGCAGCTACCTCGACCAGGCCGGCTGGCTGCACTGGTCCCGGATCGGATCGATGCCGATCGCCGAGACGCTGCGACCCACCAGATCCGAACTCACCGCCGCCGGGCTGCTGGAGGCGCTGTCCTTCGTCGAGCGCAAGTTCGACGAGGCCGGCCGGTCCGGCCTCCCGACTCCGGCTCGCGCCGCCGTCGCGAGCGCGCCGACCGAACCGAAAGAACTCTGGAGAACCAAGCCGATGACCCAGCTCTCTGCCGCACCCGGCACCCAGCCCGCGAACCCGCCCAGCACCCGGGAGCACCTGTCCTCGCCGGCGACCTGGGCGGTGCTGACGATCCAGTCCCGGATGCTGGCCGCGACCCGGAACTTCCTGTGCCAGCACGGCTTCACCGAAGTCCTGCTGCCCATCATCGGCCCGGTGACCGACCCCGGAGCCCGGGGCGCCAAGCAGGTGGACATCGACTATTACGGCCACCGCTACAAGCTGATGACGAGCGCGATCCTGTACAAGCAGGCCTCGCTGACCATGTTCGACAAGATCTACTGCATCGCCCCGAACGTCCGCCTGGAGCCACTGGACACCACGGTGACCAGCCGGCACCTGGCCGAGTTCCACCAGATCGACGTCGAGATGGCAGGGGCGTCGCGTGATCAGGCGATGCGCCTGGTCGAGGAGCTGGTCAGCTACGTCGTCACCAAGGTGTTGTCGGACCTGCCGGCCGAGTTCGAGCGGCTGGGCCGCGACACCGCCGCGCTGGCCGCCCTGACCACCGGGCCGTTCGGCCGCCGCAGCCATGCCGAGTCGGTGGCCACCCTGCGCGAGCTCGGGCACCCGCAGAACCCCGACGCCGAGATCGACTGGGCGGGTGAGGCGATGCTGTCGCAGCTGGAGAGCAGGCCGTTCTTCCTCACCGACTACCCGAAGGGCTCGCGCGGCTTCTACGACCGGGAGAACCCGCAACGGCCGGGGTTCCTGCGCAACTTCGACCTGATCGCCGCTGAGGGCTACGGCGAGCTGTGCAGCGGCAGCGAGCGCGAACACGACTACGCCGCGATCATCGCCCGGATGCGGGAGACCGGGGAGAACCCGGCGAAGTACGGCTGGTACCTGGACATGGTGCGCCAGGGAATCCCGGCCAGCGCCGGCTTCGGCATCGGCCTGGAGCGGCTGACCCGCTACATCGCCGGCCTGGGCTCGGTGTGGCAGGCCAGCGCCTTTCCGAAGATTCCCGGTGTGGTGTCGCCATGAGCCCACTGCGGGCCGCGGGCTTTCCCGAGACGGCCGTGCGGACTCGGGCGCGGACCGGCGCGGCAGCCGCGTTCGCGGACTCGCAGGAGTACGGCCGCGCGCTGTTCGGCGCCAACCCGCTCGGCAGCCGCGCGGCGGACAGCCTGGAGGACCTTCGGCTGGTGCCGCCGGTCTTCGTGCCGCACCGGCTGGCCAAGCTCATCGAGCTGGGCCGCGAGCCGACCTTCGGCGACGTAGACCTGAGCACCACCATCGGCGGCCTGCGCTCGACCCTTCCGCTGTACCTGTCGGCGTTCGGCTCGACCCGGGTGGCCAGCGTCGACCTGGGGTTGGCCGCCAGCAGGCAGGCCGGCTGGCTGGGCATCCCGATGGTGGTCGGTGAGAACGTCCTGCGGGTGAACGGTTACGGCCGCGGCGAGGATGATAAGGCCGAGGCCGAGGGGTCGATGCTGGCCCGGATCTCGGCCTACGCCGACGGCGTGCTGGACGGCTACGGCGGTGTCGTGGTGCAGCAGAGCACCGAGGACGCCGACGCCGAGGTGTGGAACCTGGTCTACAGCGACCCGAGCGCACACCGGCTGCTGGAGTCGGGCCGGCTGGCCTTCGAACTGAAAGTGGGGCAGGGCGCCAAGCCGGGGCTCGGCGGCATGACCCTGCTCGACCCGGTGGCGGCCGCCCGGCTCGCGGACTCGTACACGATGGTTCCGGTCGGCGTCACGGTCAGCGCCGATCCGAACGGCGCCGTCGCCGTCGGTGATTCGAACGGCGCCGTCGCCGGGAACAACCTGAGCGTGCTGCGCTGCTGCAGCCCCGGCACCTTCACCGAGGAGATCCTGCGTCAGCAGATCCGGTTGATGCGCAACAACTTTCCCCGGGCGCGGATCTGGGTGAAGCTGCCACCTGCCCGCGACGTGCGGGCGGCGGCGGTGGTGGCCTGGCAGGCCGGCGCGGACGCGGTGACGGTGGACGGCGCCGAGGGCGGCACCGGCTGGGCGCCGACCGGCTTTCTCGAGCACGTCGGGCTGCCCCTCGGTGAATGCCTACGCCGGATCGGCCAGCCTGAGGGCTGCCTGCTGGTCTCCGGCCGGATGTGGGAGGGCACCCGGGTCGCCAAGAGCCTGGCCCTGGGCGCCCACGCCGCCGGCCTGGGACGGGCGGCGCTGATCGCGGTGGACGCCGACCCGTTGTGCGGACTGGTGAATCTGGTGGAGTGCCTGGCGCTGGAGCTGCGGATGCTGCTCAGCGCGCTCGGCAAGTACTGCGTCGGCGCGCTGTCCGGCGAGGACGTGTGGTCACCGGACGGCGCCGGCGCGGAGCCATGGTGAACCCCATCGTCCTCGACGGCCTGACCTGGCTGGGCGGTGAAGCCCGCGAGGCCCGGCCACGACCTGACGACGAGCCGAAGGAGCGTGCGATGAACCGTGCTGACGAGGGCGTGGTGCTGCTGATCGGCAGTGGGTGGCGTCCCTACCGCGAGTACCTGCTGCAGGGCTTCGCCCGGCACTCGCCGCTGTGGCTCATCGACGAGCGGCCGGCGACCTGGCAGCTGCCCTACATCGTCGGCAGCAGCGTGGTCGGCCTGCTCGATGAGCAGCGGGTGGTCGCCGACCGGCAGGGCCTGGTCGAGGCGGCTCTGCAGGTGGCCCAGGACTGCAAGGTCACTGGTGTGCTGACCTACGAGGAGTTGCTCGTGACGGCTACCGCCTACGTCGCCGAACGCCTCGGGGTACGCGGGCTCACCGTCGCCGGAGCGGAGAACTGCCGGGACAAGTCCCGTAGCCGCGCCACGCTCGCCCAGGCCGGAATCGCCCAGCCCGGCTACGCCCTGGTGCGTGATCTGGCCGAAGCCCTCGAGGCGGCCGACCGGATCGGCTACCCGGTGGTCAGCAAGCCCCGCGGCATGGGCGCGAGCGTCGGGGTGGTGCAGGCCGATGATCCGGACGGCCTCAGAGCCGCGTTCGAGGTGGCCGAGCGGGCCCGGCGGGCCGGACCGCCTGCCTATGAGGACGGCGTGCTGATCGAGGAGCTCCTCGTCGGACCGGAGATCAGCATCGACGGGGCGATCTTCGGCGGTGAGTACCGGCCGTTCTGCGTGGCGCGCAAGCATCTCGGGGTGCCGCCGTACTTCGAGGAGGTCGGCCACCTGGTCGACGCCGCGGATCCGCTGGCCTCCGATCCGGAGCTGCGCGCGCTGCTGAGCCACGCCCACCGCGCGCTGGGCGTGCACGACGGCGTGACGCACACCGAGGTCCGGCTGACCGAGCGGGGGCCGGTGATCATCGAGGTCAACGCGCGCCTCGGCGGCGACCTGATCCCCTACCTGGGCAAGCTGGCCACCGGCGTCGATCCGGGACTGGTGGCGGCCCAGGTCGCCGCCGGCGTTGTGCCCGACCTGGAGGCCACCAGCCAGCAGTGCGCGGGAATCAGGTTCCTCTACCCGCCGCAGGACTGCCGGGTGCTCGAGGTGAGAGTTCCCGAGCCTGCCTCGGTGCCCGGCCTGCTGGAGGCGCGCGCGATCGTGCAGCCCGGCGCCGAGCTGCGGCTGCCACCGAGCACCCACCTGTGCCGGCACGCCTACGTGCTGGCAGTCGCGCCCGGGCCGGCCGAATGCGAGGCCGCGCTGGACCAGGCGGCCGCGCTGGTCGGGCTGCGGTACGAGCCGCTGGACCAGGCCCAGCCGTACACGGGCCGGCCATGGTGATGGGACTACCTCCAGAAAGAGAGATCACATGAGTCACCAGGACGTCGAACTGCTTGCCGTCGGGGCCGGGCCTTCCAATCTGGCACTGGCTGTGGCGCTGGAGGAGCTCGCTCCCGACCTCGCCGAGAATTCCCTGCTGATCGAACGCGCCGAGGCGGTCGTCTGGCAGCAGGGACTCCTGCTGCCGTGGGTCACCAGCCAGATCTCGTTCCTCAAGGACCTGGTGACCCTGCGCAATCCGTGCAGCGAGTTCACCTTCGTCAACTTCCTGCATTCCCGCGGCCGGCTGGACGACTTCATCAACCTGGGCAACGTCTGGCCCTATCGCAGCGAGATCTCGGAATACCTGGCCTGGGTGGCGAGCTCGCTCACCAAGGTGCAGGTGCGGCTGGGTTGCGAGTCGGTCGGGCTGGAGCCGCGCCGCGATGCCGACGGCACGCTGGTGGGCTGGACCTGCCAGCTGGCCGACGGCTCGACGATCTCCAGTCGCTATCTGGTGATCGCGACCGGACGGGACCCGCAGATCCCGCCGGCACTTGCCGGGTTGTCGCCGGAACGGGTGGTGCACAGCAACCGATACACCCACCGGATGGCCACTGTCGACCGCGAGCTGCCGCACCGGGTCGCGGTGCTCGGCGGAGCCCAGAGCGCCGCGGAGATGTTCTGCGCCCTGCAGCAGGATCTGCCGAACGCCGAGATCGCCTGGGTGATGCGTTCCCTCAGCCCGAGTGCCCTGCAGTCGAGCCCGTTCAGCAACGAGAAGTACTTCCCGTCCTTCGTCGACACGGTGTACGGCGCCTCCCCCGAGGGCCGGGAGGAGATCCGGCGCGAAATGCACCGGACCAACTACTCCGGCGTCGAGCCGGAGCTGCTGCGCAACCTCTACTCCGAGCGCTACCTGGGGCAGCTGACCGGCCAGGACCGCACCAGCATGATCACCATGACCGACCTGGTCGGCGCGACCGAGTCCGAGGACGGTGTGATGCTGGAGCTGGCCGACCGGACCACCGGTGAGATCACCCGCCTGGAACGCGATCTGGTCTTTCTCGGCACCGGCTTCGTGCGTGGGATGCCGACCGTGGTCAAGAACTTCACCTCCGAACTCCAACTACCCGGGGCGACCGTGAGCCGGCGGTACCGGCTGCTGCTCGACGAGCCGACCGCGGCGGCGTGCTACCTGCACGGGATGAACGAGGACACCCACGGGGTCGGTGATTCGCTGTTCAGCGTGATGGCCGACCGGACCGCCGCCACCGTGCTCGACATCCTGGCCGACCGGGATCCGGCGAACAGCCGACACCTGGTGAAGGAGCCGGTAGGCTCTGACAGCCATCGCTGAGGACACCTGAGTGAACGAGGTCCGCGCGCATGATCGACTATGACGGCCGGCGGTTCAGCCCGGTCACCGAGTCATCCGGTCCTGCCCCCGTGGCGCAGTACCACCAGCAGCAGGACCTGATCTGGGGCGAGTTCTCCGGCGGCGAGGTGCGACGCGGCTCGCTCGCCGGAACCTGCGACGCCGAGGGCGTGGTGCAGTTCGCCTACTGCATGGTGCTGACCAGCGGCGAGGCGGTCACCGGTTTGTGTCGCAGCATCCCCCAGGTGCTGGCCGACGGCCGGATCCGGCTGACCGAGTACTGGGAACGCTTCGGCTCCGGCGCGTCCAATGGCGTTTCGACCTTGGAAGAACTGCCGCACAGCGCGAATGCGCCGCTCCAGCACCAGTGATCGGCGCCGGAGCGGCGGTGCGCGTTCGACCTCAACGGATCAGGTCGTCGGCTCGGCCAGGCTCGGCTCATCCACCGGCTGGGCCGCGGGCTCACCGGCGGAGCCCACCATGCCGATCCGGCCGATGACCGTGGCCAGCACCATCACCGCCGCCGCCCACAGGAAGAACTGCTGACCGACATGCTCGTACAGCAGGATTCCCACGATCGGGCCGACCGTGGAGCCGAGTCCGTACATGCTCTGCATGGCGCCGAAGTAACGGCCTCGCAGCCTCGCCGGAGCGACCATGCCCGGGTAGGCCCAGATGGTCGGCGCGCCGATGATCTCTGACAGCGTCCACACCAGGGTGCCGACAATCAGGAAGAGCGGGGCCAGGTCGATCGCGTAGATGCCATAGCCGGCTGCCAGAAGCGCGAATCCGCTCAGCTGCGTCAGCCGGAGCGGCCAGGTCTGGGTGAACCTGGTGGCCGCCACCTCGCAGGTCACGACGATGGCGC
This sequence comes from Jatrophihabitans sp., assembly GCA_036389035.1. Lineage (NCBI taxonomy): Bacteria > Bacillati > Actinomycetota > Actinomycetes > Jatrophihabitantales > Jatrophihabitantaceae > Jatrophihabitans > Jatrophihabitans sp. The sequence continues at coordinate 7,640 of DASVQQ010000033.1, read as the reverse complement.
CGTTGATCGTGATGATAGCGCCGTACCACCAGGTGCTCAGTCCGGCGTCGATCACGGCAAGCGGTAGCACCGCGGTGTACTGGACATAGACCGTGCACAGCATCAGGAAGGCGAAGAGGAAGACCAGGTACCGCCAGTCCTCCAGCAGCGCCAGGTAGCCCGAGCGTGCCTTGCGCTCCTGGATCGGCCCGTCGGCCTGGTCGGCCTCGGCGGTCTTGGCTGCTTCAGGAACCGGGTGGGCCTGCGCGCTGCGCCGTGGCAGGAAGCGCAGCGCTATCAGGCAGTAGACCAGCGCGGCCAGGGCCTCGCCCCAGAAGAGCAGGTCGTAGGAGACCGAGACCAGCGCCACGCCGATCAGCGGCGCGGCCGTGGTTCCCAGGTTCAAGCTCAACCGGTACATCGCGGTCACCATCACCAGCCGGCTGGGCGGGGTGAGCTCGGTGATCAGCGACTGCGCGGCCGGGCGATACAGCTGGCCGATGGCGCTCACCAGCAGCACGGCGAGCAGCAGCAGCAGGTACTGGTCGAGGTAGATGATGGACACGATCAGCAGCGCCGATCCCAGCATGCTGATCAGCGTCACCGTACGGGCGCTCAACTTGTCGCTCAGCGATCCGCCGACGAACGTGCCCACCACCGCGCCGGCGCCGTACAGCCCCAGTGCCAGCCCCGCCTGGCCGGAGGAGAATCCACGAGAGGTGAGAAACAGCACCAGGAAGATCTGGATGAACCCGGCGAGCTTGCTGACGAACACGCCGGCCAGCAGCGCTTTCGCCTGCAGGGGTGTCTCGCGCCAGGTGGTCAGCACACCTACCTGTCCGCTGCCCCCGGCCGGCACGCCGTCATCGGTGAGTTCTTCGGTCATCGGCTTTGCCAATCTGTTCAGGATCGATGGGCGTTCCTGCGCGGGCGTCAAGCCCGTCAAGCGAAGGTCGGCACGTGCGGATCACGGATCTCGAGGTTCAGCCTCGCGAAGCATTCGTACAGCTGTTGCACTACCCATGGAATCAACCGATCAGCAAGGCTATTCGGGCCCACGGATCACCTCGAGGGCCAGGCGACAGAGACACGGTACATCCAAGTTCTCCTCACGCACAGGGGCTTTCGCATACAGAGAATTACCTGTCTACGGTGTATCAATCGACCGCGCTTGACGTCTCTTGTAATTGCGGCAGTCCGAGTGATAGCGGCTGCCCACGGGGGCGGGAGAGCATATTATGAAAGCCGAATCCCTGCATCTGGTCGACAGGATTCCCGCTGACTTCATGCAGGATCCCTATGGCCTGTTGAAGGAGTACCGCGAAAAGGGTCCGGTGCATGAGGTCGTGTGGGCCCACGGCGCCAGGGTGTGGCTGGTGACCGGGTACGACGAGGTGCGTTCTCTCGTCAACGACCCGCGGGTCAGCAAGGACGGGCGCCGGATGAACGAGCTGTTCACCCGGCACTCCGGGTTGGCTGTCCTGCCTGACAGTGATGAGCCGGTGGATCTCGGTTTCGATGGCGAGCTCGCGGCGCACATGCTCAACAGCGACCCGCCGCGGCACACTCGGCTGCGCGCGCTGGTGAGCAAGGCCTTCACCGCCCAGCGGGTGGCGAAGCTGCGCCCACGCGTCGAGCAGGTGATCGATGAGTTGCTCGACGCGTTCGAGGGCCGGGCCGAGGTTGACCTGATCGAGGATTTCGCGGTGCCGCTGCCGCTCACGATCATCTGCGACCTGTGCGGCATTCCCGAGGCCGACCGCGCGGACTTCCGGCAGTGGTCGCTCAAACTGGTGGGCGCCGGGCAGGACCCGGATGAGGTCGCCTACGCCTCGAAGAGGATGACCGCCTACGCCGACGCGCTGATCGACGCCCAGCGAGCTCACCCCGGCGACAACCTGATCAGCGAGCTGGTGCGGGTCACCGACGGCACCGATCGACTGACCCAGGGCGAGCTGGTCTCCATGATCTTCGTACTGGCGGTAGCCGGCCACATCACCACGATCTACTCGATCGGCAATGCCATGGCGAGCCTGCTGACCCATCATCCGGAGCTGACCCGGCTGCGTGCCGATCCCTCCCTGGTACCGGTCGCAGTCGACGAGCTGCTGCGCTTCGACGGCCCCTCCGGCGTGGGCACGTTCAGGTTCACCACGGCAGAGATCCCCGTCGGTGGCAAGGTGATCCCGGCGAATGCGCTCCTGGCACTGTCCTGGCACTCCGCCAACCGCGACAGCAGCCACTTCCCCGATGCCGATCGGCTTGATCTCAATCGCCGTCCGGTCGGCAGCCTGGCATTCGGCCACGGCCTGCACTACTGCATCGGCGTGCCACTGGCCAAGATGCAGATCGAGACAGCCCTGAGCCGGCTGATCACCCGGTATCCGCATATACGGCTCGCTGGCCAGGCGCAGGACTTGCGCCGGGATAACAGCGCGCTGCTGCGCGGCCTGTTGGCGCTGCCCGTCCTGCTCTCGCCGACGTGCTGACCCGACGGAAGCCTGCCTCTCGACGGTGTATCAATCAACGTCGCTGAAAACCTCTTGTAATTGCAGCTGTCCGAAAGCGCGGTGGCTGCAAATTGCACCGGAGGTTCACAGTGTGGAGGCCGAATCCTTGAGATGCGTCGAGCGGATGGCCGCCGACTTCATGCAGGATCCCCCACGGTCTGGTGAAGCACTACCGGCCCGGCGAGCTGCCTGTGAAAACCAAGTCGGGTTACTCCCGGCAGCCTGGCAAACGATGCATGGAGAGCCTCGATGACGAATCGTGAAGTCGAACTGCTCGCGGTGGGGGCCGGGCCGTCGAACCTGGGTTTAGCAGTGGCGCTGGAAGAACTCGCGCCCGACCTGGCCGACAACGCCCTGATCATCGACAGGAACCCGACGATCGAATGGCAGTCGGGCCTGTTGCTGCCGTGGGCCAAGAGCCAGGTGTCCTTTCTCAAGGACCTGGTGACGCTGCGCAATCCACGCAGCCGGTTCAGCTTTCTGAACTTCCTGAAGTCCACCGACCGGCTGGACGCCTTCATCAACCTGGGTAACCAGAGCCCGTATCGCCTGGAAATCTCCGCCTACCTGAACTGGGTGGCCGACTCGCTGACCCGGGTCAAGCTGGAGCTGGGCCAGGACTGCGTCGCCATCGCGCCGTCGCGGTCCTCATCCGGCGCCTTGACCGGCTGGGTTGCCAGCATGGCCGATGGATCCACCATCACCAGTCGCTACCTGGTGATCGCGACCGGTCGGGACCCGAACATCCCACCCGCGCTGGCCGGTCTGCCGTCCGACCGGGTCATCCACAGCACCCGCTACCGGCCGGCAATCGCCGGCCTGCAGAAGCAATTGCCTTACCGGCTGGCGCTGATCGGAAGCTCGCAGAGCGCCGCCGAGGTGTTTCGCGCGCTCCGCTCGGACCTGCCCGACAGCGACGTGGCATGGCTGATGCGCTCGATCGGACCGACCGCCGACCCGTCCAGCAAATTCACCAACGAGCTCTATTACCCCTCCTACGTCGATGAGTTCTTCGACACCCCGGCGGACGGCAGGGTGCTGATCAGGCAGGAGCTGTACAAGACCAACTACTCCTGCATGACCCCGGCGATGCTGCAGAGCCTGTACACCGACTTCTACCGCGATCGCCTGGACCGCCGCCATGACCGGCGGCTGATCACACTGACCGAGGTCACCGCCGCTCGCGAGGAGGACGGCGAGGTGGTGCTCGAACTCACCGATCGCAGGACCGGCTCGATCACCGAGCTGCGCCGCGACATGGTCTTTCTCGGCACCGGGTTCAACTGGCAGCCCCCGAAGCTGATCCAGGGTCTGGCCGACGCCATCGGGTTGAAAAAGATCGACGTGACCCGCGGCTACCGGTTGGTGGTGGACGAGCCGGCCGAAGCCGCCTGTTACCTGCAGGGCATCAACGAGGCCACCCACGGCATCGGTGATTCGCTGCTCAGCGTCCTGGCCCACCGTGCCAAGGACATCACCTTCGACGTCCTCGCGCACCGGGCGGCGGGCCGGTCCGACAACGGCGCCAGCCCAGCCGGGCACAGCGCCGACATCCTCAACCAGATCGCGGGAAGGTAATCATGGCAGCCGAAATAGTCCATCTCCAGTCCGACAACCTCCTGCACGAGTACGGGCTGCACACCCAGCGGCTGCAGCCCTGGGACGTGGTGAACGCGCCTTTCGAAGGCTCCTGGGCACTGGCCCTGCCAGGTACCCGTTCGACCCTGCACTCCCACCACGAGCACGAGATCTTCATCGCGGTGCGCGGCTCGGCGGTGATCGAGTGCGATGGCGACCAGACGCCGTTCGCGGCCGGCGACGTGGCGTTCTTCCAGCCTGGCAAGCGCCACCGGCTGCTCAACGACGGCGAGGACGAGTTCATGTTCTACAGCGTGTGGTGGGACGAGGAGATGTCTGAGCGCTTCCTCGCCAAGAACCGCGCGAAGACCCAGTCGTGAGGCCGCCGCGTCCGGCCGAGGACGACCGTCCGGTACTGGTCCTCGGCCCGAACCCGACGCCCAACGGCGGCATGCACCTGGGCCACATCGCCGGGCCGTACCTGGGCGGTGACGTCTACGCGCGCTACCAGCGGGCCCGGGGTCGCAAGGTCGTGTTCAGCACCGGCACCGATGACAGCCAGACCTTCGTGGTGGCCTCGGCCCGGCGGCTCGGGGTCGAACCGGAGCAGCTCTGCCGCGACTCCACCGAGCTGATCCGCGAGGCGCTGACAGCGATCGGCATCTCCTTCGACGGTTTCGGCCCGTTCGATCAGACCTATCAGGACACGGTGCTCGACTACTTCAGGGCGCTGCACCAGGCCGGCAAGTTCCGGCTCCGGACCGTGAAGATGCCCTACCTGGAGCGGACCGGCGAGTTCCTCGTCGAGGGTCTGATCGAAGGCGAGTGCCCGGTCTGCCTGGCCACCAGCCGCGGTGGCCTGTGCGAGACCTGCTGCCATCCGAACAACTTCGACGACCTGCTCGACCCGCACTCCACCATCGACCCGCGCGACATTCCGGTAGTCCGGGAGACCACCATTCTGGTGTTGCCGATGGAGGAGTACCGCGAGCAGCTCACCGCCTACCACGAGCAGTGGTCCTCCTACTGGCGTCCGCACCTGGTGCAGATGGTGCGCGATGTCCTGTCCCGCCCGCTGCAGGACCTGCCCATCACCTACCCGCTCGCCTGGGGCATGCCCGCGCCGTTCCCCGAGACTCCCGGGCAGGTGCTCAACGCTTGGCTCGAGCTGATCCCGGCGGGGATGTACACCTCGTCCTACGCCGCGGCGCAACTGGGCCGCGACACCACGCCCGGCCAGCTGTGGCTGCCCGAGGAGAACATGCGCATCGTGCACTTCCTGGGCTTCGACAACGCCTACTACTTCGCGCTCGCCCACATGGCGCTGCTGATGGCGCACGGCCAGAAGTACATCCGGCCCGAATGGGTGCTGACGAACGAGTTCTACGAGCTGGAGAGCGAGAAGTTCTCCACCAGCAAGAGGCACGTCCTGTCGGTTCAGGAACTGCTTCTCGAGGTGCCCAGAGATCCGGTGCGGCTGTACCTGGCGCTGACCGCGCCGGAGTACCAGCGAACCACTTTCACCCGGACCGGGCTGGACAAAGTCACTCGTGAGCGGCTGGTCGAACCCTGGAACCGGCTGGCCGAGACCATCGGCAAGGCCACGGCGAATGCGGCCGGCGAAGCACCGGCGCTGCCGGTGTCGGCGCAGGGCCGGGCCTGCGCCGCGACCATGCTGGCCCGCTTCGACTTTCACTACGAGGTGCCCAACTACAGCCTGAACCGGTGTGCTGACACGATCCTGACCCAGATCGCCCGGCTGGGACGGCTGGCGGCCGCCCTCGACGGGCGCGGTCTGGACGAGCAGCCCGAGGCGTGGGGTGACCTGATCCTGCAGGTCCGGGCGCTGCTGGCGCTCAGTGCTCCGATCCTGATCGACCTGGCCGCCGCGGCACGGCAGGCCGGCGGCTTCGACGGCGTGCTCGAGCCGGGGGCCTTCGATGTCGCGCAGGTCGCGCCGTTCACACCACCGCTGCTGTCGCTGACCGCGGCCGACGCGGCGGCACACGGGTAAGCCGGCATGCGGATAGTGGTGGTCGGTGGCGGGGTGATCGGCCTGCTCACCGCCGTGGACTGCGTCCGTGCGGGGGCCCAGGTCGACCTGGTGGAGCAGGCGGCGATACCGTCGCCGTCGGCCACCTCCTACGACCAGCATCGGGTGGTGCGCACGCTGCACCGCGGTGAACAGCCGCTGTCGCTGGCGGCGGCCGGCTTGCACGAGGCATGGGTCGAAACCGAGCGCCGGCTCGGCGGCCGTTTCTACTATCGCAGCGGGGTACTCACCGTGCTGGCGGCGCCGGACGTCGAGTCCGAGCTGGCGGTGCTGAACCAGGCCGGCGTGCCGGTCCGGGCGCTGACCGGCCGGGAGCTGTCAGAGCGCTGCCCCCAGCTGCGGGGGTTCACCTCCAGGCAGCCCGCGGTCCTGGAGCCGGCTGCCGGAACGGTGCGGGCCGACCGGGCGCTGCTGGCGGCGGCCCGCTGGCTGCGCGGCCATCCCGCCGTGCGCGTCCACTCGCACCGCCGGGTGACGCGGGTGGCCGAGTCGGCGTCCGTCGTGCTCGCCGATGGCGGCGTGCTGTCCGGTGACAGCGTGGTGGTGGCGGCCGGGCCGTGGTCGCGCGAATTGCTGCCGGCCGGGCTCAGCGAGGGTTTGACCTTGAAGCGTCAGACGATGCTGTCCTACACCCCGAGCTCCTTTCCGGCGGCGTGGTCCCGATCGCCCGCGGTGCTCGGGCTGGGCGCCACCCGCGACGCGTGGCTGATGCCGCCGGTCGCCGGCACCCCGGTGCGCCTCAGCGCGGCCAGCGCCTGCCGCACGGTGGCCGAGCTGACAGACCGGCAGACCCCCGCCGAATGGCGTACCCACCTGATCCGCCGGTTCAGCACCGTGCTGGCCGCTTTCGACCCGGCCGCCGTGACCGGCGCGACGGAGGGCTACTACCTCACCGACGAGGCCGGGCAGGGACCGCTGCTGGTGCAGCTCGGCGACGGGGTGTGGGCCTTCGCGGCGTGCGGCGGGATGTCGTTCAAGTTCGGCCCGGTGCTGGCCCGGACGCTGGCGGACCGGGCCCTCGGGCGCACGCCGGGGCTGACCGGCTTGACCTCGGTCGACCAGCCCCGCCAGCTCACCGCTGACCGGCCTGGCACGACATGAGCCCGACCGTGCTCGCCGCTGAATTTTCGCCGCTTCCGCAGCCGGCTGGTCATGATCTGCTGGTCTTTCTGATCCAGGTCGGCGTGCTGCTCGGCCTGGCGGTGATCCTGGGGCGGCTGGCGGTGCGGTTCGGGATGCCGGCGGTGGTGGGTGAGCTGCTGACCGGGGTGCTGGTAGGGCCGTCCCTGTTGGGGCACCTGACGCCGGAGCTGTGGGACTGGCTGTTCCCGGCCAGCGCGCCGCAGGCGAACATGATCAACGCGGTGGCCCAGGTCGGCGTGCTGCTGCTGGTCGGGCTGTCGGGGATGCACGTCGACCTGGGCCTGATCCGCCGACGCGGCGCCACCGCGGTCCGAGTCAGCCTGGGCGGGCTGCTGATACCACTGGGCCTAGGTGTGGGGCTGGGCTTCCTGCTGCCG